>NZ_KV815334.1:354833-403543 GCF_001814215.1 Streptococcus sp. HMSC062D07 | reverse complement strand
AAGGCGGTGTCTTAACCCCTTGACCAACGGACCTTGAGCTTTTTAACTCTTTCTATTATACCTACTTTTAGAATCCTGTCAACTAGTTTTTTAAAAATTAGTTGACAGAATTCTAGATTCACAAGTAGATAAGTAACTGATATTACAATTCAGCAATTTGATTCAAGTTTACTTCTGCTACTGTATCATTACCAAACATTGAAATAATCATTTTCACTTTGTTATTATCAATTTCAGTAATTTTTCCTGTGTAATCAGCAAAGGCACCGTCAATGATTCGAACTGTTTGACCAACTTCAACATTGATATCGAATTCTTGAACCGTTTGTCCCATTGATACCAAGATATCTCTGATTTCTTGTTCCAAAAGCGGAGTTGGTTTAGATCTGTTTCCGTGTGAGCCAACAAATCCCGTAACGTTTGGTGTATTACGAACCACAAACCAAGCTTCATCGGTCATAACCATTTCTACAAGGACATATCCTGGGAAGCGATTTTCTTCAACTTCTTTTTTCTTCCCATTTTTTTCAACTTGCACAGTTTGAGTTGGAATTTCCACACGTAGGATATTATCCAACATATTATATGTTTGTGCACGTTGCAAGAGATTTTCTTTTACTTTATTTTCATAACCAGAATATGTTTGTAGGACAAACCATCCTTTATCAAAACTATCCATCTTTTTTCCTTTCTTAATGGTAAACTTCTTTCAGCCTATTTATACTATCTTAAAAAATGTTAATGAATCGGATTAATCCGCTAACGATTAACTGGTCAAAAATATAAATGATGACAACAAAGAAGGCAGTGTATTCCATGATAGATTTGAAATCTACCCAACTTTGTTTTCGAGTTGGCCAAGTTGTATCTTTAAGAAGTGTAAAGATATCCTTAATAAAACCCATTCTTATCTCCTATCTCGTTTCTCGATGTGTTGTGTATTTACCACAATGTTTACAAAATTTATTTACTTCTAAGCGAGTCGGTTTTGGATTCCCACTAATTTTAATTGAGTAGTTTCTTGAACCACAAACCGCACAGGCTAAACTTGCTTTTTTAAGTGCCATAGCGCCTCCATCTTATCTATTATAACAAGAATCCCTGTCTTTGACAAGTTAAATTACACTCTGCATTTTCCTATTTTCAAAATAAAAAAGCCTAGGAATAATCCTAGACTCTATTTTACATTATTTACCAAGGTAGTATTCAGAAACTACGTTCAATTTTTCGTCAAATTCGAATACCAATGGTGGGAAGTTAGGGATTTCCACATCCATGATTTCGTCGTCTGACAAACCTTTGATGTGTTTTACAAGAGCACGAATTGAGTTACCGTGTGCACCTACGAATACGTTTTTACCATCTTTAAGTGCTGGAGCGATTTTATCTTCCCAGAATGGAAGGGCACGTTCCAAAGTAACTTTCAAGTTTTCAGCATCTGGAATTACTGAGTCATCAAGTGAAGCATAACGACGGTCAGTGTGAGCTGAGTACTCATCATCACGAGGCATTGCTGGAGGCAATACATCGTATGAACGACGCCAGATGTGAACTTGTTCATCACCAAATTGTTCAGCAGCTTCAGCTTTGTTTTTACCAGTCAAACCACCGTAGTGACGTTCGTTCAAGCGCCATGATTTTTCAACTGGAACCCAAAGTTGGTCAGATGCTTCAAGTGCAAGGTTAGTTGTTTTGATTGCACGTTTCAATACTGAAGTGTAAGCTTGGTCAAATTCAATACCAGCTTCTTTGATCAATTTACCAGCATCGATAGCTTGTTGAGTACCTTTTTCAGAAAGATCTACGTCAGCCCAACCTGTGAAAAGGTTAGCTTTGTTCCATTCAGACTCACCGTGGCGAGCGAAAACCAATTTTACCATTAGTTGGATTCTCCTTTTATTTTTCGAGGTTTCCCTCGTTTATCTATTCTATTTTACACAATTTTTCACAAAAAAGCTAGTTAAAATCAACGAAAAAGAGAAGAGCGCTTGAACTCTTCTCTTAGACAATCATTTATCCTTCAATTTTAAATTGTTTCAAGCTTGCTAGGTACAGAGCTCCACCAATCACAAGAACAATTCCACCAATCCATCCAAAGAAAGGAATCAAGGCAACTACAGAACCAACGATAAATAGAATCGATGGTGCTAGCGAAATACGTTTGTCATCCTTATAATAGACAAGTGAGAGAATTCCAAGAATGAGGGTCGCAATTTTCACCAATGAGAACACAATGAAAATAATCCCCAATACCACTCCTGCAAAATCTTCATCCTCAGAAATAGCTGCAAGAAAAATAATAAAAAATGGTAAGAAAGCCAAAATAGCTCCTGCAATAATACCAATAAATCCATCTACTTGTGCAAGTGTTTTTGTCTTCATAAATGTCTCCTTTTATTTTGATAAAGTATATTATACCATATTTTTATTAAAGTTTTAATTTTTAAAAAAATACAGGAGTAACTCCTGTATTTTTGTTAGACTATTTAGCTTCAAATCCTTCTGCTACTGCATCCGCAAAGTTTTCTTCAACGATGCTTGCACAGTGATCGCAGATAGTTGCATGGTAGCTACGTTCTGCTGTACTTGGGTCGATACGACGACAACGGTCACAAACTTCACCAGCCACACGGTCAACTGTGAAGGCTACATCTTCAAAGGCCACTGCAGCTTCTGGAGCTGATCCTTCAGCGATGGTCAATTCAGAGACGATCAAGAGTTGGGCTACATTGCTATCAACAGCTCCAAGAAGAGTTTTCACTACTTCATTTGGATAAACTGTCAAGTGAGCTTCAAGTGATTTACCAATCACTTTTTCATTACGTGCTTCTTCCAAGGCTTTTTGAGCTTGTCCACGGAAGTCCATAAAGGCTGCCCATGTATCCAAGATTTCCTCTTGGTTGGCAAAAGTTTGAGCTTCTGGTAATTCTGATAATTGAACAAAGTCTTCTGTTTCAAACTCGAGATATGACCAGATTTCTTCTGCAGTGTGAGGAAGAATTGGTGTCAAGAGTTTGGTAATTTTCACGAGGATGTCATAGAAGACTGTTTGCATCTGACGGCGTTCGAGAGATTTTGCACCTTCGATGTAGACAACATCTTTGGCAAAGTCAAGATAGAAAGCAGACAAATCAACGTTGATAAAGTTCACTAGGGCTTTATAGATTGTCAAGAATTCGAAGTTTGCATAAGCGTCACGAATGGTCTTAACAAGCTGATTAAAACGGATAGTCATGTACTTATCAACAGAACGAAGTTCTTCGTAAGCTACTGCATCTTCAGCTGGGTTAAAATCAGAAGTGTTAGCAATCAAGAAACGAAGGGTGTTACGGATCTTACGGTAAGTTTCAGAAACTTGACTCAAGATATCCATAGAGATACGTACGTCGTTGCTTGAATCAACACTTGTTACCCAGAGACGCAAGATTTCCGCACCAAATTGTTTTTCAACATCGCTTGGAGCAATGGTATTCCCAAGAGATTTAGACATCTTCTCACCTTTACCGTCAAGGGCAAAACCTTGCGACAAGATTTGTTTGTATGGTGCTACACCATGATTAGCCACAGATGTGATGAGAGATGAGTTGAACCAACCACGATATTGGTCAGAACCTTCTAGGTAGAGGTCTGCTGGATATTTAAGTTCGGGGCGATTAACTACGACACCATTCCATGATGAACCTGAGTCAAACCAAACGTCCATGATGTCTGTTTCTTTCTTGAACTCGCCATTTGGTGAACCTGGATGTGTAAATCCTTCTGGCAAGAGGTCTTTGGCATCACGTTCCCACCAGATGATTGAACCATGTTCTTCAAAGAGTTGAGCTACATGCTCGATGGTTTCAGCTGTCATGATTGGTGTACCATCTTCTGCATAGAAGATTGGAAGAGGAACTCCCCAAGCACGTTGACGAGAGATGACCCAGTCACCACGGTCACGAATCATGTTGTAAAGACGGACTTTACCCCACTCTGAGTGGAACTTCACTTTTTCAATTTCGTCCAAGATTTCTTGGCGGAATTTAGATACAGAAGCAAACCATTGAGGCACTGCACGCCAGATGATTGGTTTTTTCGTACGCCAGTCAAATGGGTAAGAGTGAGAGATTTCTTCTTGAGCAAGAAGTAAATCACCAAGTTTTTCAATAACTGTTGGCACAACCTTGTCGTAGAATTGACCTTCGAACTCTGCTCCAGCATTGGCCATCATGATCCCGCGTTCGTTAACAGTCACAGCAACTTCAAGCCCATTGGCAACACCGACATTGTAGTCATCCTCACCAAAACCAGGAGCTGTATGGACGATACCAGTACCAGAATCAGTTGTAACATGGTCACCAAGGATAACGAGTTCATCTACTGCTGTATCCCATGGGTGCTCTGTCACAATTTGGTTCAATTCTGAACCACGGTAAGTAGCCAAAACTTGAACATCTGCCCAACCAAATTTCTCAGACAAACTGTTCAACAATTCTGAAGCGACCACAAACTTACGAGCTTCGCCAGCTGGTTGCACCAAGACGTAATCAATATCCGCACCGACTGTCAAACCGCGAGAAGCTGTGATGGTGAATGGAGTTGTTGTCCAAACGACGATATAAGTATCAGTGTCTAGAACACCTTTGCCATCTTTGACCTTATTGGCATAGTAAAGGGATGTTGAAACCAAGTCGTGGTATTCAATTTCCGCCTCAGCAAGGGCTGACTCTGATGACCATGACCAGTAAACAGGCTTCGCTCCACGGTAGATATAGCCTTTATTAGCCATTTCACCGAAGACACGGATTTGCGCTGCTTCATAGTCAGGAGTTAGTGTTACATATGGATTTTCCCAGTCACCAGAAACACCCAAACGTTTAAAGTCTTCGCGTTGTTTATCTACTTGAGACAGAGCGTATTCACGGCAAAGTTTCAAGTATTCAACAAGGTCCATTTCTTTGCGTTTAACACCTTGTTTTGCCAAAACTTGTTCAATTGGCAAACCATGAGTATCCCAACCTGGGATGTAAGGTGCATAAAAGCCTGACATAGACTTAGAACGAACAATGATATCTTTAGAGATCTTGTTCATGGCATGTCCTACGTGGATGTTCCCGTTGGCATACGGAGGACCATCATGAAGCGTGAAATGCGGTTTTCCTTCATTTAATTCTTGACGACGTTGATAAAGTTTAGCTTCATCCCATTCCTTTTGCCAAACTGGCTCTTTGGTCGGAAGACCAGCACGCATTGGAAATTCTGTTTTCCCAAGATTGAGGGTTTCTTTAAGTTTCATGTTTACTCCTTTAATGTAAATTGATAATATAAAAACCACGACTCGCAAAAAGGACGAAAATCGTGGTACCACCTTTGTTCGGAAAAAGACCTAGTCTCTTTCCCTCTTTTCCCGTAACGTGGGCAACGTCAAATCTTACTATTTTCAGATTTGATACTAAGAGAGGATAAACTTACCAACAGGGATTGTAGGACTTCCACCATCTCCTACTCGCTAGAAATTTGATTGATAAATTCTTGTTCTCTAATGAGATTCTTATAAAATTAGAACTGATTCTTGTTGAGTGTCAGCATCATCTTGAGGTCCTTCCTCATGTGCTGGCTCAACAGGAGTTTCAGCAGCTGGCAGAACTTCAACTTCAGTTGACTCTTCAGCAGCTTGTTCAGCCTCTAACAATTCTTTGTTAGCAGCTTCAATACGCGCTTGAAGTTCTGCAACTTCTTCTGGAGAAAATTGACGAGTCATGTCAATTGGTTCTTCAT
This sequence comes from Streptococcus sp. HMSC062D07, assembly GCF_001814215.1. Lineage (NCBI taxonomy): Bacteria > Bacillati > Bacillota > Bacilli > Lactobacillales > Streptococcaceae > Streptococcus > Streptococcus sp. HMSC062D07. Next base: position 397,786 of record NZ_KV815334.1, on the reverse strand, counting down.
CATGATATGAAGATACATCTTCACCTAGAACCTCTTGGACGACTTCCTTGAATGCTTCGTCGCTCGTTTGAAGATAAGTTGCAGTCGGACGCAAAATTTCTTCCCAATCTGATGAATCAACAATAGCCAACTGACTTTCGATTGTTGATTTCAAACGTTGGTGGAAGACGCGACTCTTGTTCTTCAACTCTTCAGTTTCTACAGCAACTTTTTTAGCATTATCTGTTGCTTGTCGCAAAATTTCATTGGCTTTATATTTTGCTTCATCAAGCAAGCGTTGGGCATCTTGCTCAGCCTGCTTAATGATGTTATTAGAACGGTCGTTCGCAGCTTGTTTCACACGTTCAGCTGTGTCTTGAGCAATCAATACTGACTGACTCAATGAATCTTTGATTTCATCAAAATAAGATAGACGCTCTTCTAAATTTTTAATGTGCTGTTCTTTTTCATGATTACTACGAACCAAATCTTCATAGTCACGAACAACAATATCTAAAAATTCATCAACTTCTTCACGGTTAAAACCTCTAAACTGAACACCAAAGGTTTTATCCTTAATTTCTAACGATGTAATTGGCATATTTTTCCTCACTTATTTAATAAAAAATAGAATCATGAATTGCTTCTGGTTCTTGCTCGTTTGTTACTGTTCTTTTAGGAATATCAGTCGTATAGTCGGAAAGACGTTCTTCTAGTTTTTTGATGTAGAGTTCAGTTTCCTCTTTGTTTCGGATTAATTCCTCTAATTCAAAATAAATCTTATCTAGAAATAGGTCAACTTCTTCCTGATCGTAGCCTCTGAATTTTCTTGAGAATTCTTTATCAGTAATTTCTTGTGGTGTAATCGACATGTTTATTCTCACTTGCTTAATAGTAGCTGGACTGTTAATTTTTTCTTATCCTTTTTGGTTTGACCGTTTTCTTTAAGTAAGATAATTCGACCAAAGCGTCTGACGCTGATTAAATCACCAATTTTTACCGGATAGTCCGATTTTTCAACTATATGATAGTTGACTTGAACCAACTTTTTTTCAACCATGGCCGAAGTTTGGGAACGAGATAATTTCAATATGCTAGATAAGAAGGTATCCAGACGAAGACTTGAAACCAAGACTTCTTTTTCTTGATAGTCATCTTTGGATTCTATCATATCTGAAAAAGGACGTTCTACTAAACTTACAGGCAACTTGGAAATCTTTTGAATTCCATCTTGGAAAAGAGTGGTAAATCTTCGATAGACAATAATTTGGGCTTTATCTTCTGTCACCAGAATGTCTCCGAATAACTTACGGTCAATACCTAATCGATTGAGAACTGTACCCAATATCTTTGAATGGGTCAGTTGCTGAAACTTGCTGGGATACACGATCTCAAGCAAGGTCATTTCAAAATCTTCCAAACTTGGCGTGAAGTAATCGGGCGCTAAAATAACCCTAGCGTATTCCGAAGAGATATAACTCGTACTAGAGAAGACTTTTATCCCTCTATTATTTCCTAAAGTTTCCAAGATAAATACTTGGTGAGGATTTATAAAAGGAGATAAAATCGGTGCATAGTGCTCCTCGACTTGACTCAACCACTCCAACCCCTTATCGATGAATGGAATATCCTCCGTTGCGAAATGTTGGTAAAGTTCCTTGCTCATAATATGACTAGCAAATTGATAAGATAGCGACTAATCATGCGCAAGAGAATTAGAGCTATCCAAACAGAGAAATCCAAACCTGCGATTTGAAGAGGTAGACGTTTTAGAGGTTCAAGAATTGGTTTACACAAAGTCTCTAAAAATTTCCCCAACTGTGTGTTATAGGCATTTGGAAACCATGATAATAGAGCAAAAGCTACAAGTATCAGTGAATAGATATCTGTAGCATTTTGGATAAAACGAATTATTAGAAACATTAACGTACTCTATTTCTCTTCATGTCAAAGTCGTATTCTTCGCTTTGAGCTTCTTCAGGTAAACGAATATCTTCAATGTTTACCACAACACCAACAGGTGTCAAAAGATACATTGTGTTCGCTACTTTTCTTAACTCACCAGCAAGGACATGACGTGCTCCATCCAAGTAATCCAAACAACGACGAGCTTGAACTTCTGTCATATATTGGAAGTCAATCAAGATACTTTCATTTCCAGCCAACAAATCAACAATATCTGTTGCATCTTCATAACGGCGTGGGTAACGAACATCGATGGTTACTTTTTCAGTAGAGTGATGGCTTTCAATTGCTAGTTGTTGCTGACGGGCATGAAGTTTTGTAATATTTTTCTCTTTTGTTTCGACTGAAGAAGAATCTTGAGCAGCAGCTTGCTTTGGCAATTCTCTTTTTTGAGGAACCGAAGCTAGTGAACGTTCAGGTTGTGCAGCTACAACTTCTGAAGCAACTTCATCTCCATCTTCTGTAAAGTAATCTATAAATTTATCAAATTTATCTTTTAATGACATGATTATTTCCTATTTAAAAAATGCTGTACCAATTCGAACAAAAGTTGAGCCACACTGAATCGCTTCTTTATAGTCACGGCTCATTCCCATACTTAGTTCTGTCATTGGCATATTGGGGAATTGTTGTTCACGAATGTATTGTTGCAACTCTTGCGTTTCTTTAAAGATTTTTTGCAACTCTTCTGTTTGGGCCTCAAAGGGAGCCATGGTCATGAGACCAACATACTCGATTTGATCCAAGCTAGACAAGTCGGACAAGACTGTCAATAGTTCTTCTTTTGAAAAACCATGCTTGCTTTCCTCTCCAGAAATATTGACCTGCAAAAAACATTTAACTGTTCGATCGGCACGTTTTTGAATCTCTTGAGCTAATTTCAAAGAATCTAAAGCGTGAAAATAATCAACAAAAGGAATAACATCCTTGACTTTTCTTCTTTGTAAGCTACCAATCAAGTGCCAAGTAACATCTTTATCACTTAAAGCATGATACTTTTCAAGAAATTTGTCAACACGGTTTTCACCGATGTGTTTGACTCCTTGGTCAATCAAATTTGCTGCAGTTGCAATATCAACATATTTTGTTACGGCAATTACAGAAACCGAACCGTCTTCACGGCCGGTTTCTTGAATTGCTTTTGTAACCTGTTGAAATACCTGATTTGTATTTTCTTTTAAATCCATCTCTATTAACGGTTTTTAAAGAATGGTGGTGTTTCCAACTCATCTTCGTCAGAAGATGGTGCTTCAAAACGCTCAACTGGTGATACGACTGACTCACCTTGACGAACAATTGAATCACGTCTCAAGTCCCAATCACCAAAAGCTGATGCTTTAGGCGCTTCAGTGTGACGTTGTGAAGGAGTTGGAAGTTCAGCTGTTTCTGCCAAATCAAAATGGCGGTCATAAGTGTGTGTATGTCCAGATTTTACTGGTTCACGGAATGACGCTTGTCTTGGTTGTGGCGCTACAACTTTTTCGACTGCATCTTGACGAACTCCAGTAGCAACAACAGTTACACGGATTTCATCTTTCATTGATTCATCAATAGAAGTACCGAGCCAGATATTTACGCCATGCCCAGCAGCTTGATTGACGATTTCAGAAGCTTCTTCCGCTTCAATCAAAGTCATATCCAAACCACCAGTTACGTTAACGATAACATCTTCTGCTCCATCAATAGTTGTTTCAAGAAGTGGTGAGTAGATAGCTTTACGAGCCGCTTCGATAACACGCTCTTCTCCGCTACCGATACCAATACCCATAAGGGCATTTCCTTTGTTTGCCATTACTGTCTTCACGTCTGCGAAGTCCAAGTTGATCAAACCAGGATTTGTAATCAAATCTGTAATTCCTTGAACACCTTGACGAAGAACGTTATCTGCTTCAGACAAAGCTTCAAGAAGTGGAGTTTTCTTGTCAACAATTTCTAATAAATTGTTGTTTGAGATAATCAAGAGAGTATCAACATGTTCGCGAAGTTCGTTGATCCCTTGGACTGCGAATTGGCCACGTTTGCTTCCTTCGAAACCGAATGGACGTGTCACAACACCGACAGTCAAAGCACCTAAACCTTTAGCGATACGAGCGATAACTGGTGCAGCACCTGTACCAGAACCACCACCCATACCAGCAGTGATGAAGACCATATCTGCACCACTGATAGCTTCAGTAATTACTTCTTCGCTTTCTTCAGCAGCCTTACGACCAACTTCAGGCTGTCCTCCAGCACCAAGTCCGCGAGTTAATTTTGGACCAAGTTGGATAACTGTTTCAGCTTTTGTACTGCTCAAGGCTTGTACATCTGTGTTGGCTGCGATGAACTCAACACCTGAAACGCCTTCGTCAACCATGCGGTTAATGGCGTTTCCACCGCCACCACCGACACCAATTACTTTAATTACTGCACCTTGTGCTGCTGCTGTATCAAATGAAAATGTCATATTTTATTCCTCTATCCTATTCATCAAACATGCTTCCGATTAAGCTACGGAATCGGTCAGTCAATTTTGGTTTTTCTTCTGATTGATTTGGAGTTGCTGATTCAGCAGTATAAGTTGGTTCTGCTGATTCAGTTGAAGTTGTACCAAACACTGAACGTTGAGAAGCTGCAGGTTTTTCCTGACTTGAAGTTCTGAAATCAATTGGTTGTTGACGTAGAACTTGATCTCCTCTGATAGCTCTTTGAGCCAAAACATTCACTTCTGTAAGACTTCCAGCAAATTCTGACAAACTAATCACATGAGCAAATGCAGGATTGCGGATACCTACTTGGTTTGGAACATAAAGTTTCACACGAACTCCAAGTACTTCTTGGGCAAGCTCAACGATGCCTGGTAGAATAGCATTCCCACCAATCAGAGCAATACCACCTGGCAAGTCCAACAAATGTCTTCTTTCCAAATCTTGTTTGATTTGTTCAAAGATGTGTTTCAATCTAGCTGAAATAATTTGAGCCAAGTATTCTTCTGTAACTTCTACAGGTTCTACTTCACCAATCACTTCAACTTGGAAAGTTTCTTTGCTTGCAAGTTGCGGATAAGCTTCACCGTAGTTAAGCTTCAAACCTTCTGCAATCTTCTTAGAAGTTTTAAGAACTTTTGAAATGTCTTTAGTGACGTAATCGCCACCTTCTTGGTAAACATTTGTGTATTGTAGCTCTTGATTACGGATAGTAGCAACACTTGTTTGACCACCGCCCATATCGATAACAGTCGCTCCAAACTCACGTTCGCCTTCGTTAAGAACAGAGTTTACAATCGCAAGTGGTGAAATAATCACGTTATCAACTTGAACTCCAACACGTTCTACAGTTTTACGAAGGTTGTGAAGAATGGTTCTTGGGCCTGTATAGAGAAGTCCACGCATTTCCAAACGAACACCCATCATTCCACGAGGGTCACGAATACCTTGGAAACCGTCTACTACAAATTCTTCTGGCACAAACGTAATCACTTCACGATCAGGTGTCATGCTCTTGGTCAAAGCTGATTTGACTACATTCTCGACATCTTGATCTGTAATTTCTTTTGTATCTGATGTTACAGGAATCATTCCTTGAGTTGGTTCCACTTGCAACAAGTTTGCTGGAAGTCCAACGTTCACTGATTTAATTGAAATTCCTGCTTTTTCTTCTGCTTGAGAAATAGCAGATTTGATAGCCGTTGCTGCGGCTTCGATGTCAACGATAATCCCATCCTTGACACCTTTACTTTTGGCGTTACTAACACCGATTACATTTACTTCACCATCTACAAGCTCAGCAACTAACACTTTAATTGAGCTTGTTCCAATATCTAAGCCTGTAAAAAAACCATTTCTAGTCATTACATTGCGTCCTCTCTATCTTCCAAGTTTCACACTTTGATTTTTTAACAGCTACAAGAAGGCATAGCTATTCACAGAATATTATATCACAAAAATCCGATTCGTGCCTAATTTTTTGTGATTTTATCGAAGGTTTTTCATTAAATTTATTTTAATATTCCATTACAAGTCCCTCTTTTTTATTTTTTCTATGAAAAACAGTGTAAAAATGTCAGAAAAGCTGAAAAAACCGGTGTAATTTATTGTATTTTTTCAAGTATTTTCATGCCAAGTTCATTTCAATTTTACGTTAAGATGAAGTACTTAATTTTCCCCTAAAAAATCGTTCTCTGCTGGTCTAATTTTTATACAAAAACGATTAGTTGTAACAAAAAAAGAAGTCCAAATGGACTTCTTATTTTGTTAATTGTTTAAGAGCACTGGTTAGATAAAAACCATCTCGTATTTTTTTACCAATTCTTTTTGCATTTGCAACCAATTCTTGATAATCTGCATCTGATAGATTTTCGATCGTGTTCTTTAAATCATGAAGCGATTCTACTGCAATCCCACAGTTTTTCTCAAGCACAAAGTGAGACAAGGCAGACTGTTTCCACACTACAAGTGGGAATCCAGATGCCAAATAAAGGGATGCCTTGTGAGAATTGTTATAACGGAGGTAATCTCCGAATACACCACTACATGTTTCAGCACTATCACCATCCCATACAAGCCCAAAACCACCCTCAAGGGCTGCAGGAAGTTCGTCTGGCAAGAAAGAACCAAAGTAAGCTTCATTCTCTAACGCTCTACTCTCATCAAAACCGACACCATAGAGGTTATAGATTGGGGTTTCCGGAAGAGCATAAAGATACCCAGCTTTCTCTTGTGCCAAATTACCTGCTACAATAATTGGTTGGTCTTTTGTTTGAGTTGTCTTTTCTTGAAAATTCGGAATCAAATAATCAAAAATTCCAAGACTGATGACCCTATCTTCTGCGATGCCTTTTTTAACCAAAACAGATTTCATGATTGGATTATGGGCAATCACCCCATCAGCTATCTTCAACAAACTTGATTCTTGAAGATGAACCCGAATCTTATGTTTTAAAGGTACTGTATCCAAATTAGCATATCGTAAAGCTTCCAAATCATGGATAATAAAGTAGACTTTCACCCCACTCCGCTGGATTTTTCTTACCAAGCGAGTGGTGAAAAAACTATGGTGGAGCATAGGAAATTGAATTAACAGTTGATCTCCTGATTTCAACCGAGAAAAGGCTTGTGACAAGGCTTTTGCTTTATGTTGTTGGGCTTTAATCGTACTCATTTTGTACCAGTCCTCAACTGTCAGTAACAAAGGACTAAAACCCTCTTGTTTTACAATTTCCTCAACATCATTTCTGGCCTTATTACCAGCATTCCTTGCTCCAGAGTCTTTTAAAAACTTTTCCTTTAGATAATATTTCATGGATAACTATTTCTCTCAATCAAATTCAGTTGCTACAACTTCCAAAGCACGCTCAATGACCACATGCATGTCGTAGTATTTATAATCTGCTAGACGGCCACAGAAGATGACCTTATCATTTTTGGCTGCTTCTTCTTGATACTTAGCAAACATAGCGTTGTTCTTTTCATCGTTGATCGGATAATATGGTTCATCCCCACGTTTCCAATCAGCAGGGTACTCACGAGTGATAACCGTCTTCGGTTGAGTACCATACTCGAAGTGCTTATGCTCAATAATACGAGTATAAGGAATCTCACGCTCTGTGTAGTTGACCACGGCATTACCCTGATGATTTTCCTCATCCAAAACTTCGTGTTCGAACCGAAGGCTGCGGTATTCCAACTCCCCGTGCTTATAGTCAAAGTACTGGTCAATCATTCCTGTAAAGACAACTTTATCAGCTGATTTTTCCAACTCTTCACGATTGGCAAAAAAGTCAACCCCAAGTTCTACTTCTACATCGCCCAGCATGTTTTCGATGATGACGTTATAGCCACCGATCGGAATTCCTTGATAACGGTCATTAAAGTAGTTATTATTAAAGGTCAAACGCACTGGAAGACGCTTGATAATGAAGGGCGGAAGGCCTATCGCAGAACGTCCCCATTGTTTTTCAGTGTATCCCTTGATCAATTTTTCATAGATATCTGGACCAATCAACTTGATGGCTTGTTCTTCCAAGTTCTTTGGCTCAACATTCTTCATATCAGCCGTTTGCTCCGCAATCTTGTCCTTGACTTCTTGTGGAGTCTTGGTTCCCCACATAGCATAAAATGTATTCATGTTAAAAGGAAGGTTGTAAAGACTGCCCTTGTAGTTAGCTACTGGTGAATTGATATAGTTGTTAAATTCAGCGAACTGGTTGACATAGTCCCATACTTTTTTGTTTGAAGTATGGAAAATGTGGGCACCATACTTGTGAACATTGATACCTTCAACCTCTTCACAATAGATATTTCCACCAATGTGATCACGTTTGTCAATCACTTTTACTTTTTTGCCACGTTTTGTAGCTTCGTGTGCAAAGATTGCTCCAGACAAACCTGCACCTACAATTAAATAGTCATACATAATACACTCCATTACTTGAACACTTGTTTTAATTCTTTTACATCTATAACTTTAAAAAATAGAATTGCGCCAATATATAGAACTCCACCGAGTACTGCGCAAACTATAACATTCAGAGCTGGCGAGAAATATATAAACTGCTTCGATAACAGCAATAAAATATACATACTTACTGACGCCCCTATAATTCTTACCATTGTTTTGACTATAGGCACTTCCTTCAAATAGTTTCTTGTAAAATACAGTTGAATAGCCCATACTAAGGCTTCTGTTAATACAGAAACAATAGCTGCTCCGATATAACCTAATTTAGGTAGTAATAATAAATTTAAACCGACACTCACAATAGCTGGAATAGTTGTCGAAATCATAAATTCTTTATTTTTATTATGTGGAATCAAAATTTGAATACCCATAATATTTGTCCAGCCAATAAAGAACATTCTAAAAATCATAATTGCTATCGCATATTTAGCATCTTGGAAATCCTGTCCTAAGAAAAATTGCACGAAATCATCATTAACAATTAACATTCCTGCTATTATAGGAAAAATGACTAAATTGTATATTAAGAAAGACATCTGATGCATTTTGTTTACAGCCTTGTGATCTCCAGTCGATAGGAGATTGGCAACACGAGGAAGCATTACGCTTCCTAATGAAGTCACCAGTGTAAGCAAAATATTGACCAATTTTAAGGCTTGGTCATAAATTCCGACGTCTTTAGTTGAGGCCAATGCCCCTAGCATAGTACGATCCAAAGTAACATATAGCGAAATAGCTATTTGCGGCAAAAACAAGAGAACAACTGGTTTCAAGTGTTGTTTAGCATAGGACCAATCAAAATGTGGTTTCCCAATAAACTCTCTAGCTGGCAACCACATACTAAACTGCCCCAATAATTCAAATATTGTTAGTAAAAACACATAAAGATATAAATCATTTGCTGATTTTACAAATAAGAAGATTGAAATGACACCGACCAGTTTAACAGTAATATTTCTAACTGTTATCTTGCGAAAATCCTCTAACCCTTGAAATAACCAGGAGATATCCATCCCTTTAGATACCAGACTCAAGCCCAAAATATATGCAACGGGATTTTGCATAAATGACAAGGACAGACATAAGAGAATGTATAAGCATATCGACAGAATGGTCGCACCAAACTGCAAGGTGTATATGCCCCAAAAGTTTTTTCTGATATCTTTACGATGGCCTGAAATTTCTTTTGTACCATAATTGGCCACGCCCAATGTCGCCAATAAAATAAAGTAGGTAACAATTGAATTGAAATAACCATAAGTACCTAAATCAGTTGAACTAAATACCCTGGTTACATAAGGTGTCGTTATAATAGGAAGAATTATCACTAGAAGTTGATAGGAAAGATTATAAGTATAATTTTTAATTACTTTCATATATGTTTAGAATCCCCACATAAATACTATAATAAACGGCATAGACAAATCTGTCACAAAAACTATTCATCTCTTTAAAAATTTTAAACTTGAGCACCTATTTAACTAAATATTTATTATGTTTAAAGGTAATCCCGTATATAATCTTTTTGATCACAGAAAGGATATCAAACTTATCAACCGTGTAAAAAATAATAGGTCGTTTACTTTGTTAACAATTCGTTATAGCTTATCAGTTTATATTATACTTAAGTCTATTTATCTGCTAAATCAAGTATGACTTACTTCAGGTTTCTCCGTAGTTCAGCTCGTCCGCCCCCCATACAAGTCCTATCAATAATAATAACGGATTATACATCAATTCAAAGAATTGTGGATCAAACATAGAATGAAGAATTAATACAATAAACACAAGCATCTCAACTGTGCTAAAATATCCCCTCTTAATCAATAGATAATAACTAAGCCAAATTACGAATAATAATATCACCCCATAATGTAAAAGAATATTTACAAATGAAGAATCAACATAAAGATAATTATCAAAGACAGATGTAGATCTTTGTTGAAGTTCCCAATCAATCCTTTGACCAAACAAATCTACTCCATATAGCGACATTGTTTTATGTCCAAGACTTAATCTACCTGTTAAAGTAGTATTTAAAATCTGAAAAAATTTAATACTCGGATTATAGAAGTATGTTAACACAATTGGAACAATTACTCCTGCCGTCCATACAATTATCCCTGTTACTTGCAATGTTCTTTGATTTAATTCTTTATTTCTAAAAAGGTAGACAACAATAAGAGCTAAAATCGAAAGAAAAAATGCTGATTTAGTATCAGTATTGATATAGAAATAATAATTAACTATTCCAAGCAACATAATTTCCAAAAATCTAACCCTGTTTTTTCGTAAATAAAGATAGACTAAAGTTATATGAAATAAATAATTCGCACCAAGACTAACAAACTGATACCCTTGACTAAATCGATATCTGCCACCCAGCTGAATACGTAAAGTATTCTCTATTATTCCTAATTTGAGCAAAATAAAAACAAAAAGCATAAATAAAAATATCGAAACAGACCAGAAAACCAATACTTTCCTAAAGTTTATATTTTTTACAGAGACTATCAGCATAATTGTTGAAATTATTGTAAGTCCATCAAAAAGTTTATTGGTAGAAATAGCAATTGTTATTGCCAAACAAATTGCTAACAAAAAGATTAGTAGAAATCTGCGTGTATGCTTTTCTAAAAGTAGCTTAGCTATAAGTATAACAATACAAACAATCATGGCAATTATACGATATCGATAAATTGAAGGGAATTTATATACTAAGTTAGTTTGAGCTACAAAATTAAAAACCAACCATATAAAGAAAGCTGAAAAATATAATAGCTCTGATAATTTTATTGTTATTTTCATATATTTACCTACGTGTTTTCAAATTATCCAATTTTATTTCGAACAGTACTGTATAATCTTGGCGATAGCAACAATAACAAATATTTCACTTTATTTTTCCCTGTTATATTTGGATTAGGAATAATATCGTTAAAATATCTAGTGTATTCTTTTCTGATTTTATTGACATCAGAATACATACCTGAACTGAGCATAGCATGGACAACATGTAGACCATTAAAGACGTAGCGGACATTTAAAGCTCTTCTCATTTCCTTATCATTAGGATAGTCTCGTTCGATATAACTTCTATTCCATTCCATCGCCTCGTAAAAGTCCATTAATTTATCACTATACTTTGAATTAACTATACTACCAGGTCTTCGATAATATTTATATAGATTAATGTCTCCTACCGCAATGTGTTTACAAGAAGCAATATGCTCGTAAGCTATTGCTAAGTCTTCGTAAAGCATTCCTTTAGGATAAGGGAAACGTGACAGAATCGTCTTCTTATAAAGTTTCCCACCCGAATGAGTCCCTACACGATTTCCATAGAACATCTCTTTTAAAGCTGTATAGCGATCTAATTTTTCAGAAGATTTCTCCGTTAAAGAGCCAGAGAAATCTTTAGATTCATAATCTCGAACTTCAATCACTGGAGTTGCTACTAGTTCAACTCCGTATTTATCTCTAAGTCCTACTAAATATTCTACAGTTCTTTTATCGTAATAATCATCTGAATCAACAAAGATAATCCAATCAGTTGAGGCTTCTTTAACTCCTGTATTTCGAGCATTGGATAATCCTCCATTTTCAATATGGAGTACTCGTACACGCTCATCTTCTTGAGCATGTTGATCACAGATTTCTCCAGAAGCATCTGTCGAACCATCGTCTACCAATATAATCTCAATATTTGTGTACGTCTGCTGTCTGAGGCTATTGACGCAATAGTTTAAGTAAGTTTCGACATTATACACAGGTACAACAATAGAAACCTTTTCCATTATCCCTATCCTTCCAAAATGATATCAACGATTCGCTCACAAGCCTTCCCATCCCCATAAGGATTGCTTGCCTTACTCATCTTGTTGTATTCCTCTTCATTTTCCAAAAGAAGCTTAAAATTCCTATATATATTTTCTTCTTCTGTTCCTACCAATTTCAAAGTTCCTGCTGCAATCCCTTCAGGACGTTCTGTGGTATCACGCATGACTAAAACTGGTTTCCCTAAGGATGGAGCTTCTTCTTGAACTCCACCAGAATCTGTCAAAATCATGTAGCTTTGGTTCATGAAATTATGGAAATCAATAACTTCTAAAGGTTCAATGATTTTCATGCGTTCATTATCCCCAAAGACTTTACTTGCCAATTCACGAACTTTAGGATTTTTATGAATCGGGTAAACAACTTTTACATCTTCAAATTCATTTAAAATACGATTAACAGCATTAAACATATTTTCCATTGGTTGCCCAAGATTTTCACGTCTGTGAGCTGTCAACATAATCAACTTACTATCCTTAGCCCACTCTAAAATTGGGTGATTGTAATCATCCTGAACAGTTGTCTTTAAGGCATCAATAACCGTATTACCCGTTACAAAAATATTCTCTCTTCCCTCTCTTAGAAGATTGTCTTTAGCCACTTCTGTTGGCGCAAAATGATAATCTGCAATAATAGAAGTAGTCTGACGGTTGAACTCCTCAGGGAATGGACTTTGAAGATTGTAGGTTCTTAAACCTGCTTCCACGTGTCCAACTTTTATTCCCATGTAAAAGGCTGCCAAGGCCGTTGCGAAAGTTGTCGTCGTATCTCCGTGAACAAGTACAATATCTGGTTTTTCTTGTTCAAGCACCGCTTGAATTTTGTCTAGAATACTGGTCGTAATTGAAAATAGAGTTTGATTGACCTTCATAATCCCCAGATCATAATCAGGAACGACTTTAAAGACATCCAAAACTTGCTCAAGCATCTCCTTATGTTGTCCTGTCACGCAGACAAGTGTCTTAATCAAGTCATTTTTTTTCAACTCATTTACCAAAGGACACATTTTAATTGCCTCTGGGCGCGTCCCAAAAACCAACATGACTTTTTTCATTTTGATTCTCCCTTTAGTTCTCTATACAATGCTCGATAGTTTTCCAAAAACATAGGATAACTAAATTTATTTTCATAGTCTTTCTTTGCTTGGCTAGAAAGTTCCTGTCTTAATGTTGCATCCATAGCTAATTTATCAATAGCAGATGCTAGAGCAGCAGGGTCTTTTGCTGGGACTAAAACCCCATTTTCATTTGTAACAACTTCGTTTAATCCCGGTATAGCCGTCGCAACTAAAGTTTTACTATTCATAAATGCCTCAATGGCAACTAAGCCAAATCCTTCAAATACTGAAGGCAAAACACAAAAATCAAAACTATTGATACATTCAGCAATGTCCTTGCGATATCCTAAAAAAGTTACCGAATCTTGAAGATGTAGCTCTTTAACCTTATTCTCAAGTTCATTTCTAAGCTCACCATCACCAACGATAAACAATCGAATATCCTTAACGGTCAGTAGAGACATAGCATCAAGGAGATAAGTCAAGCCTTTTTGCTCAGATAACCTAGCAATACAGCCAAGTTTAATCCCATCATAACTTATGATCTCATCGACCTGCTCATCCGTTTCTTTTAAAACGACTCCATTATAAATAACCCGACTATCAGTAATGCCTACGTCTTCTTTTAAGTTTTTATTTACAGCTTCTCCCACTGCTACACTTTTAGCATTTTTTAAAGCAAATCCATATAGAGGCAGTTTATCTTTAAAGACATTGTGGGCTGTATAAACGTGTATCAATTTTGGATGAACAAGTTTTAATAAACGGATATAAAAAGCAGCCATCCGATGATGAGTGTGGACTATTGTTATCCCTTTTTGTTTGATAATCTGGTGAATACTAAAGAGTAGTTTTAATACCGTCACAGGATTTTTACTATCGATATCTAAAATTTTATGATGTTGAATCCCTTGAGCAGCCAGTTCGCTCTCCCAAAGCCCACCCGTAGATGCGACATGAACACTGTCAAACTCATCTTTCAAATCTGAGCTCAATTGGTAAACAATACGCTCTGCACCACCTATATCCATGGTACGCGAAATATGTAAAATACTATTTTTTCGATTTTCGTTTTTCATCTAAAACTCGCTTAATAAAAGTGGCATTCCCTACAAAATAACGTTTAAAGAGGCGTCTAGGTTCATTTGCCACTCGGAACAACCACTCAAGATGCGCATGTTGCATCCATAAAGGAGCTCGTTTAATATGACCAGATAAAACGTCAAAGCTACCTCCAACTCCCATAAAGACAGAATTAACACCTTGATCCATAAATTTTTGAATGATGTACTCTTTCTTAGGAGAGGTAATGCCAACAAAGACAAAGTCAGGATTCTTCTCACGAATATCTTCTTGAATAGCCTCCTCCTCTTCTGCAGAGAAATAGCCATTGCGATGACCCACTACTCGGAGATTCGGATAATCCTTTTTAAAGATGGTCAGCATATCTATTAAAACTTCTTCCTTGGCACCAAAAAAATAAACTGAATAAGACTTTTCGTTGGCCAACAGGAGCAATCTTTGCATCAAGTCAATCCCAGCGACTCTCTCAGGAACTTGATAACCCAAAAAACGAGAAGCAAGAACAACTGAAGCCCCATCTGCATTAATGATTTCAGAATCGTTAACAATCTTTTTAATAGATTCATCTGTTTGACATTGATTAATTTTGTCTGCATTCACTCCCATTAAGTGGAGTGGACGTTGTTCAAGAACAAATTTTTCAACAGCTTGGACAGTTTCGTCCATTGTTAAGGGGTCAATTCTGACCCCCATTAAATCAAAACTATTCAATTTAATCTCCCCACGTAGACTCGAAATGACCCTTACGCTCAGCTTCTTTTGGTAGTTGCATGTAATCACCATATATTTTTGTCAAATATTCATCGGGATTTGCATGACAACTAATTTTTAAGTTTTCAAACTCTAGTAATTGCGGTTCCCCGAACACTTCTTTTCTTGCGAGTTCTCGTTCGCGGTAGGAACCCAAGACATTTCCGACCATGTTACTAGTCTCGTAATCATATTTTTTAATGATACTTTGTAATTTTTTGTTAATTTTTGAAGTGTTTAAGAGTTTATTTAATTTTAAAGCTTTCGAAACTTTCACAATCGCATTTTCGAAAGAGCCTCTATCTCTCTCGTGCAAACGATCGATAACAGAAATTTTAGACAAGGCACGATAGAACTTTATTTTATTTGTATGCACCCAGTAATGGATTCCGTCTTCTGGGTAACCGTCTAAGGGAAAGATATCAATAAAAGGACTACACCATTCATTGCCAAATTGAATTTGGATTGAAGTATCCATAATCGAAGTATTACCTAGATTATCATCGTGAAGTCTTAAAATAACACTTTCAGGAAGCTCTCTCTCACAGATTGACAAGAATTTTTCATAATCTTTCCTAGGCATTCCTAAATCCATATCGTCATCCCATGGGATAAATCCTTTATGACGAATGGCACCGAGTAATGTCCCACCTAAGGCGTAATAACGCAAATCATGTCTTTTACAAAGATCGATATAACTTTCTAAAAGAGTTAACTCTCCTAATTGAATTTCTCTCACTTTATTCATAGAATCATTTTGCTCCATCTCTCATCAGCACTACTTTTATTGTTTTTAATAAAATTTCGAAGTCTTTCCAAATTGTCCAATCATCGATATAAGCGACATCTAGTTTGACAACATCGTCAAAGTTGGTAATTCCACTTCGACCACTAATTTGCCATAGCCCAGTAATGCCTGGTTTAAAGCTCAATCGACGTTTCTGCTCAGGCGTATACTTTTCATACTCATCCACTGTTGGAGGGCGAGTTCCTACTAGGCTCATATCCCCAATCAGTACGTTCCAAAACTGTGGCAACTCATCAATACTAGTTTTACGTATAAAGCGACCAATTTCTGTAACTCGAGGATCATTATCCATTTTAAACATACCACCGTGCATGGTATTTCGATCCATCAATTGCTGCTTGATTTCTTCTGCATCTACCCTCATAGATCGGAATTTATAAAAAGTGAAATAGCGACCATTTTTACCGACTCGGGTTTGAGAAAAGATTGCTGGTCCACCATCTTTTCGAATCATTGGAACAAGGACTATGCTTACCAGTCCACAGATGATTAGCCCAACAATTGCCCCTAAAATATCAATAATTCGTTTGGCAACTATGTGGCTTGGTTTATATAAGTTTGTAGAAAAAGTTACTACATTCAATCCAGCCATCTCATGGATCTGTTTATTTCTACCTAAATTCTTATCAAAGGCATTTAAATTTACAGTAACATCAATTCCCATTGTTTCAAATTGTGAAATAATGCTACCGATATCATAATCCTCACTAGGTAGGTTCACAAAGACTTCGTCTACTACCTCATGAGTTGCATAATTAATAAGATTTTTAGGTGGAACAGACTTAACTTTATCATGTTTAAAATCAGGTTTATCTAGTACACTTACAGCGACTAACTTACCCGTGACATCACTGGCTGTTAAAAGACGCTCTATCACCTTCTCAATACGAGATGTAGCTGTTATCAAAAGAATCTTTCGGCTCCCTTTTAAATTATGATTAAATTGAACCCAATATTTTTTAATAACAAAACTAAGAATATAATTTAGAATTCCATACAAAGAGAGGAAATAAATCATTCCCCTTCTAGAAATAACAAATTGGTCTTTCAGGAAAAAACTAGAGAAACTAATTAACAAGGCAAAAAAGATGATGTATTTTACTGTCTCTATCAATTCAACCGACTGACTTCGCTTGAAAAAATCTTTACCATAGCCACTAATGTAGAAGGCAGCAAAGTGAAGAAAATAAAGGACAAACACAGTTTTTGCAACAATCTCTGTCTCTGTAACAGAAATCAGTATATAAGCTAATACACTAACGAGTATACTCTGCAAAAACGCTAGAGCTACGTTATAGAAACCCCTTCCTTCCATATTTCCTCCCTAAACTTATTTTTTACCGTAGGCACCGTAATTCCCATATCCACCATATGTACCATAAGTACCATACTTTTCAAGATGGATATTGAATTTATTCAAAATAACTCCCAAGAACGGTACACCTGTTTGCTCTAATTGTGTCTTAGCTTTTTGAACTTCTCTACGTTTCGTAGCAGAAGCCTCCGTTACTAAAATAGAAGCATCGCATTTTTGAACAATAATCGCAGCATCGATAACTACTCCAATCGGAGCTGTATCTACAATGATGTAGTCAAAATACTTACGTAGTGTTTCTATCATGACTTCAAATTTTTCACTTTGAAGAAGGGCTGTTGGATTAGGAGAAATAGCTCCAGACTGGATAACAAACAAATTTTCCACATTTGTCTCACACAAACCATGTGACAAATCTTTTGTACCTGACAAGTAGTCTGTCAAACCAGTGATTTTTTCGGTTGACATGAAGACCCCAGACATAACAGAATTTCGAATATCTGCATCAATAAGGAGTGTTTTGTAGCCAGCACGCGCAAAAGCCCAGGCAATATTGGTTGATGTCGTAGATTTTCCTTCTCCAGGTCTAACTGAAGATACCGCAATAACCTTTAACTTATCTCCACTCAATTGTATATTAGTACGCAAAGCATTATAATATTCTTCTGCTTTTTTTACTAACGCTTGGCGTTTTTCTGATAATTCTAACTTTGCCATGTTTACTCCCTTACTTTAATTTCTCTAGATTTGGAATAACTCCCAAAAGTGAGAGATGCATTACTTCTTCAATATCTTCTGGACGTTTCACTCGATCATCCAATAGTTCAACTAATAGAGCCAATAGAATCACAACACTTGCTCCTGCACCTACACCCAAGATTGTGTTGCGACGAATGTTTGGAGAAGATGGTGATACAGCAGGACGAGCTTCTTCTAAGGTCGTTACATCTGACACGCGTGTTACTGAAATGATTTTTTGAGCAGCTACTTCTCTGAGGGCATTAGCAATACGGCTTGCTTCTTCAGGTTTACTGTCACGTACAGAAATTGACACAATACGTGTATCTGCCGGAACTGTTACTTGAACTTTTCTAGCAAGAGCTTTCGCATCAAAATTTAATCCTTGCTCAGCCACTACTTTTTCCAATACATCCTGAGAAAGGATAATCTCACGGTAGTCTTTTACTAAGTAAGAACCTGCTTGCAAATCTTGGTTAGTTAATCCAGGTTTATCAGCTTGATTTCTATTAACAACGTAGATACGTGTAGTACTTGTATATTCAGGTTTAACCACAAACGAACTATAGGCAAAAGCAATAGCTCCAGCAACAATAGCTGCTAAAGCGATAAATAATTTACGCTTCCACAATACTTTTAACATTTGTACTACATCAATTTCGATTTTATCTTTGTCTTTCATTATAACTCCTATAATATTTGATTTTTAATCAATTTTGCAGGATTGGTTGTGAAAAGCTCACGGGCTTTTTCTTGGCCGTACTTTTTACTAACCAATTCGTAGGCTTCCTTCATATAAGGTCGTCGATCAACTAGGTTATGCATGTCACTTGCCACGATATGAACTAGATCTCTATCTAGAAAATAGCGAGCTCGTTTTTTCATAAACTTATAGGTATCACCAAATAGTTTTGGCTTTAGAATACTTGAACTATTAATTTGCGTGTAACATCCCATATTGATAAGCTCTCTCACTCTTTTTCCATCATTTTCCAAGGCGTGGTAGCGTTCGATATGAGCAATCACAGGCGTTATTCCTAACATGAGAACCTTAGACAAGGCACTGTGAATCTCACGATAAGGTGTATTCATGCTAAACTCAATCAAAGCATAACGAGTGTCATTGAGTTTTGGGATGATATTTTGTTCAAGTTTTTCTAAAACATCACTAGAAAAGTAAATCTCAGCTCCGTACACGATATTCAAATCCGGTGCAATTTCTTGAGCCAACTGTTTGACTTCGCTAAAATTAGCTGCAATTTTGTCTTCTGGTGTTTCAAACATCCCTTTTCTACGATGAGAGGTCGAAACAATAGTACGTACACCTTGTGCGTAAGCTTCCTCAAGGAGGGCCTTGCTCTCAGCTTTATTTTTAGGTCCATCGTCAACATCGAAAACAATATGTGAATGAATATCAATCATCTTAGTTTCCTTCCATGGTATCTTTAATGGCCGCCTTAACAGTCTCCAAGTTTGTTGAATCGATTTCCAACATGTAAAGATTGCTATCTGGCATAGCGTAAGATGGAAGATCCATACGTCCAGTCCCTTTCAAATCTTGATTGGTAACGGTATATTTTCCACCGCTTGCCAACTGAGTATTGACAAGACTAACCATTGTTTCTGGCGGCATATTGGTTTGAATCGAATCCTGCAAACTTTGAATAATACTGTCATAGTTTTTCAAGGATTCTGCCGAGGTTAATTTCTGGATAATCGCCGCAATGACTTTTTGTTGGTTGCGGCCACGATCTCCATCACCATTTGCCAATGAATAGCGTTCACGAACAAATCCTAAAGCCTGTTCAGAGTCCAGATGAACGTTCCCTACAGGGAAGTGATATTTACCGTGTAGTGAAGTAAACTCTTGATCATTATAGACATCAACACCGCCAAGAAGATCAATCAACTTCAAGAAAGAGGTGAAATTAAGTCGAGCATAGTAGTTCAAGTCGATACCGTAAAGATTTTCTAAGGTATGGATAGAAGCATCTACGCCATAGATACCCGCATGCGTCAACTTATCATTTTGGTTATTCCCGCCATCCGCGATAGGGACATAGGCATCCCGAGGAGTTGTCGTCAAGAGAATCTTCTTGGTATCTTGATTTACTGTCATGATGATATTGACATCTGAGCGTGAAACAGAACTGATAGGACCATAGGTATCAATCCCGCTGATATAGACATTGAAAGAATTTCCTGTAGCTACCTTAGGCGCTTCCACTTTCTTTGTCAAGTCCTTGGTATAGATTTTCTTGATCTTTTTAGCGTGGTCGGGATATTCCTGCTCAATCAGATTTTCAAAAACGCTGTTTAAGACAATTGCTTTGGTTTCTCCATTTATCAAACTCTTATAGGATGCTAGGTAAGAAGAAGCTTCCTCAACTGTCAATTCCTTGCTTTGAGTCGTTTTTATGTCATCTATCAATTTTTTGATATTCTCAGCATCTGTTCCTGTAGGAGCAGTTACACTGGATAATTGAGAAACATTATTGATTTCACTGTCTGCTAGTACCGCCACACTCATAGAGTAGCTTGAATAATTTGAAGTTGCATTAAATTGATTGGCGAGCCCTACAAATCGATTGACAGCTACTAATGCTACCGAACTAAATAAGACTGAGACTAGCAGTATTATCAAGGTAAAAATTTTAGCTTTTCGATTTACTATCAGCAACAGAGACAATAACGCGATAAGAACTAAAACCACTGCCAAGATAATATTAAAATAGCTGACCGCTAAAATCTGATATTTAAAAATCAAAAACAATAAAAAAGAAGCTAGAACAGCATAGATTAGCAACAAACCTATGTTTAAGCTCTGCTGAAATTTACTAGATTTACTTTTTTTTATGCGTCTATTTTTCATGGAATACCTCTTCAAAACATTTTAGTTTAATTATATCATAAATTGCCTCTCAAGACCATCAACACCAATCAAGAAAGCGCTCGCTTTTGGGAAGTGTTTTCGTTTTTTATATTTACTATAGTTTTTGCTGCTTTTTGTGTTTCCAAAATACAAATATAATAAAAAATAGAGCTATTTAAAAGCTCTATTTTTTTATTATTTAACGTGACTTTCGAATTCTTTTTGACTCTTTTCGACTGAGTTTTTACGTTCTTGTTCCCATTTGGCTTTAGCTTCGTCAAATTGAGCAGTTGTTACCACTTCTGTTTGCAATTTCATGTACTTATAGTTACTTCCAGTACCTTTGATTCCGACAAGTGAGTAAGCTCGTGTAAATGGTGTCACACGTGTCACTGAAGCTCCACCACCGTTTGAATTTACAGGGAGCAATAGCGAACTATCAATCAGCCAAGCTTGTGCGTCTGCATAATTTTCATAACGTTTGGCTACGTCTGTATTTTCTGCATCTGCCGCTTTCAATTTTTGAGTATATTGGTCCAATCCGATACTTGTAATCTTATCAGTATCCTTGCTTGGATCAAGTCCTAAAATCTTGAGATAGAATCCATCCTCAGCGTTGAAAGGATTGAGATAAGTCGATGGATCTTGGTAGTCTGCAGACCAACCATCCAAGTTCAAGTCATAGTCATGATCAGCTGTGGTTGGCGCTTGGAATGTCGCATTAGCATAGTCTTCTGTTGAAATTTGAACGACATCAATCACTACATTTTCTGCCCCAAGAGTTGATTCGACAGATTGTTTAAGCGAATGAATCTTCGGAAGCAAGGTTTTGTTAACTTGGTCTACAGGCAAGTCCAAATGAATTGGGAAGGTCACACCTTGTGCTTCTAATTCTTTTTTAGCCTCTGCAAACTGAGCTTGTGCTTTTTCTTTATTGAAGTAGCCGTCTTGAGCATCTTCAAGATTCATATTTGACCACTGTGTACCATAGTTTACCAACTTAGATGAAACTGTCTCACCAAAAGTCTTGTCACCTACTTGCACGAAAGTTGGTGGCACAAGTGTGTTACGAAGAGTGTTTTTAGCTGCTTCTTCTCCATTAGACTGAGCTGAGTAGGCTGTACGGTCAATGGCAAAGTTGATTGCTTGACGGAAATTTTTATTTAAAATCGCAGCTTGGGTAGCTTGTTTTTGCTCATCGCTAGTCTTAGCTGTATGATTGTATGTTTGGCGATTAACGTTAAAATTATAGTACCAAGAAGTCGCATCCTGCAAGCTATAGACGATGTTGTCCTTGTATTTTTCCTTTGTCTTAGCAAAGTTTGAACTATTTGGATAGACACCAGCAGACGAGTAGGCTCCGCTTTCGAAATTACGGATCGTCATATCTTGGTCAGAACCATCAACATAAGCCAACTTAACTCTTTCAATCGTCACTTTTTCTTGGTCATAGTAATGAGGGTTCTTCATGTACTCGAGTGATGATTTTGATGTGAATTCTTTTAACAAATAAGGACCACTGTAGAGAATGCTATCTGGTTTCAATTCCCCAAATTCTTTACCTTTAGAAGTCAAGAACTCTTCATTGACAGGGAACAAGATACTATTGGTAGTCTTAGAGTTCCAGAATGGTTCTGGACGTGTCAAAGTATATTGGACAGTGTAATCATCTACAGCTTTCACACCAACATTTGAAAAGTCAGTATTTGCGCCTGTCACATAATCATCTAATCCCTTGATTGAGTTCTGAATCAAATCGAGAGCTTGACTCTTGTTATCAGCTGCATACTTGATACCTGTGATGAAATCTTGTGCTTTGATTGGGGCATACTCTTCCCCGTCAGCAGTGAACCATTTTGCATCTTGACGAAGTTTATAAGTGTAAGTCAAACCATCCTTTGAAACACTCCAATCTTCTGCAAGAGCAGGAATGAGATTTCCATAATTGTCATTTTCAAGCAAACCATCTACCAAGTTGGTTACAACAGCGGTATTATCACCAGAGTAGTCCAACAGGTAGTTGAAGGTTGTTGGATCGGCACCAAATGTTGACGAGTAGGTTTTAACATCTGATGCTGACTTCCCACACGCTGTCAATAAGACCGCCGCAGCAAGCGTCAACCCCGCTCCAATCAGTCGTTTTTTGAGTTTCATGATTCATTTTCTCCTTAAATGTTAGGTTTTATGACATATAGCTATTCTATCAAATTTTGCCCCAAAAGTAAAGTTATTTAATTATTTGCCCTCTCGTCAGTATATGAAAAAAAGAAAGAAATCCCGCATAAAATCAGGATTTCCTTCATCGCTGTTTAAGATTATTTAACGTGGTTCGCTAACTCTTTTTGATATTTAGCGTTTGTTTCAAGTTTCTCTTTTTGCCATTTCTTAAGAGCTTCTTCGTATTCTTTAGTGGTCACAATATCATTCTGCAACTCTAAACCTTTAAATACAAACGGATCTCCCTTGATACCAACTTGAGAGTAGGCTTTCGAAAATGGTACTGTACGACTCACTGTAGGAGAACCTCCTGAAGATGCTACAGGAATGAGAAGTGAACTATCAGATACCCAAGCCTGTGCTTTAGCATATTTTTCATATCGTTTGTTAAGGTCTGTTGTTTCTGATGCTGCGTCATCCAAGAGTTTCTTGTACTCATCAAGTCCAACTTGAGCCATGACTTCTGGATCTTTACCTTTTGTGATACCCAAGTGTTTAAGGGCAGAACCCTTCTTAGCATCCAAGATATTTAGATAGGTAGCTGGATCTTGATAGTCTGGTCCCCAACCAGTTCCGTTCAAGTCATAGTCTTTTTGAGAAGGAACCTTAGCTTGAGAAGTAATACTCATTTTCTCATTATCTGTCATTTGAAGCACATCGATAACGACATTTTCAGTTCCAAGCGCTGCTTCGACAGATTGTTTGAGGGAGTTGGTTTGTTGAACAGCAATAACATCTGTTTGTTCAACTGGAATATCCAAATGGATTGGGAAGGTTACGCCTTTAGCTTGCAATTCTGACTTGGCTTTTTCAAAGGCAGCTTTTGCTTTTGTTGGATTGTAAATAGTGTCTTTACCATCTGTCAAAGCTACATCTTTCCACTGGTCTCCGTATGTTACCAGTTGCTCTTGAGCCAATTCACCGAAGGTCTTTTCACCAACCTGAACATAGTCATAAGGTACAAGACTGGTACGGATAATCTTGTCCGCTCCTTCTTCACCATTCATCTGAGCAGAGTAAGAATGACGGTCAAGAGCAAAATTGATTGCCTGACGGAAGTTTTTGTTGAGAAGCGCTTCTTTTGTAGAAGTTTTTTGTGCTTCATCTGTCTTTGCAGTTTTATTGTAAGACTGACGATTCACGTTGAAAGTAAAGTAATAGCTGGTCGCTTCTTGCGGACTATAGACAATCTTATCCCCGTACTCTTGCTTAGTTGAATCAAAGTTTGAACTTGTTGGGAAGAGACGAGCTGTTGTATAGGCTCCTGATGAGAAACTACGAATCAATGATTCTTGGTCAGATCCATCGTAGAAAGTAAGTTTGACGTGGTCAATCTTAACATTGTCTTTATCCCAATAATTTGGATTTTTTTCGTACTCGATCACTGATTTTGAAGTGAAGTTCTTCAAAATATATGGTCCATTATAGAGAATCCCTGAAGGTGTCGCTGCACCATAATCTTTACCTTGAGAATTCAGAAATTCTTCATTAACAGGGAGCATAGTCGCTGTTGTTACCTTAGAATTCCAGAAGCTTTCTGGTTGGTTCAATGTGTATTGAACAGTGTAGTCATCAATTGCTTTAACTCCAACTGTTGAGAAGTCATTGCTTTCACCACTGACGTATTCTGCCAAACCTTTGATAGAATCTTGGATCAGACTTAAGCCATCTGACTTACCATCAGCAGCATGTTTCAAACCAGTCACAAAGTCTTGAGCCTTGACCTCGGCGTACTCCTCACCTTCAGAAGTATACCATTTGACACCTTTACGTAGTTTGTAAGTATAGGTCAAACCGTCTTGTGAAACCGACCAGTCTTCAGCAAGAGATGGAATCAAGTTTCCGTATTTGTCATTTTCCAAGAGTCCGTCGACCAAGTTAGCAATGACGTCTGATGTTGAACTCTTACTAGTAACGCTATAGTCCAATGTTGATGGATCAATGGCATATACGTATGAAAATGTTGTAGGAGCATCTGCTTTTTTCTCTGTCTTTCCACAAGCCGCTAAAAGAAGAGCTGCACTCATCGTTATCCCTGCTACTGCGAGCAACTTTTTCGATTTCATCGGTATTCTCCTTTAAAATACTATTTTTCACCATTATACCCTATTTTTTTATAAAAGCAAGGGCTTTTATGCAATTTTTTAGAAAATTCAAACTAATATTTTTTTAAGAAATTTCTACACTTATTTTAGAAAAAACTCAAGCATCTTGGATACTTGAGTTTTTTAGGTTTAATTGGCCAATTCGACACAGAATGCATCCCAAGGAGCCAAGAGTTGTTTCTCTAAAGCATCTTCTACTGAGGTATTTTCAATCAAGATAGACTTGACTGGCTCTTCTACTGTAAACTCTTGCTGTTGGTTGGATAAATTGGCTATCACTAGGAAACGACGGTCTCCTTCTTTACGGATATAAGCAAAGACTTTTTCAGCCGTTTCTAGCAGTTCAAAGTCAGCACGAATCAACCAGCTATTTTCCTTACGAAGTTTTACCAATTTTTGATAGGTATAGAAGATAGAATCTGGATTTGCTAAAGCCTCTTCTACATTAATCTTCGCATAGTTTGGATTGACTCCTAACCATGGTTTCGCGCTTGAAAATCCTGCGTAGTCTGTCGTGTCCCATTGCATTGGCGTACGAGCATTATCGCGTCCAATCACACGAATGCTATCCATAATTTGCTCTAGCGGTACACCTTGTTCTAGCGCTTCTTTGGCATAGTTGAGGGATTCAATATCTTCTACTTGCTCCAAGTTTTCAAATGGGAAATTGGTCATGCCGATTTCTTCGCCTTGATAAATATAGGGTGTTCCTCTCATAAGATGAAGCAAGATTGCATACGCTTTAGCAGATTTTTCGCGGTATTCTCGGTCATTTCCCCAGATAGAAACGATTCGTGGAAGGTCATGGTTATTCCAGAAAAGGGAATTCCAGCCATCCTCAACTCCTAACTCTGTCTGCCACTTGTTGAAAATCTCTTTTAATTTCCCTACATTTAGCTCTTTTTGGTAGTGCCACTTAGGTTGTCCTTCCTGATACTGAAGACAGATATGTTCAAATTGGAAGACCATAGACAACTCTTGACCTTCTGGATTCGAATATTTCTTGGCCTCTTCTGGATTTGCTCCCCAAGTTTCCCCTACTGTCAAAAGGTCTTTGCCGCCGAAAGTAGCCTGATTCATTTCCTTGAGGTAGGGATGAAGCATGGGACCATTGTTGACAACCTTCTGGTCAGGTATCTTCCCAATCATGTCAATAACGTCCATACGGAATCCACCAATCCCTTTATCAATCCAGAAATTCATCATCTCATAGATTTTATGGCGGAGCTCTTCGTTTTCCCAGTTGAGGTCTGGTTGTTTCTTACTGAAAAAGTGTAGATAGTATTGACCAGATTTTTCATCATATTCCCATGCAGAACCACTAAAAGTAGAGGTTAAATCATTGGGTTTATCTCGCCAAATATAGTAGTCACGTTCGGGACTTTGAGGATTTTCACGCGCTTCAATAAACCAAGCATGCTCATCGGATGTATGATTGACAACCAAGTCCATGATGATTCGAATATCTCGTTTTTTGGCTTCAGCAATCAGCTGGTCCATGTCTTCCATGGTTCCAAAGATAGAAGCGATGTCTTGATAATTGGCAATATCATAACCATTATCATCCATTGGACTGTCATAAACTGGAGAAAGCCAAATTGCCGTAATTCCTAGCTTAGCTAGGTAGTCTAACTTGCTAGTAATTCCTGGTAAATCACCAATCCCATCTCCATTACTATCCTTGAAGCTTTTAGGGTAGACTTGATAGACAACTGCATTATGCCACCATTTTTCTTGCATATTTTCACCTCTTTTAAATTCACTTTACTCCATCATAGACTTTTTTCCTCGTTTATGCAAGCGTTTGCTTTATCTTTTTTTCTTACTTTTGTGACTCTCTAGTTTCTTATCTTCTATTTTTTTTATATAATAGAAGTCAGAGGTAAAAAAATGAAAAAACAAGCTTTTAGTTCTGAACAATATTTGAATCTGCAACGCGACCATATCTTGGAACGCATCAACCAATTTGACGGCAAACTCTACTTGGAGTTTGGTGGCAAAATGCTAGAAGATTTCCACGCTGCTCGTGTCCTTCCTGGATATGAACCAGATAATAAAATCAAACTCTTACAAGAATTGAAGGAGCAAGTTGAGGTTGTTATCGCTATTAACGCTAGCAATATCGAGCACTCAAAGGCTCGTGGTGACTTGGGCATTTCTTATGACCAAGAAGTGCTTCGTTTGATCGATAAATTCAATGAACTTGGTATCTTTGTTGGTTCAGTTGTCATTACTCAATATGCAGGCCAACCGGCAGCTGATGCCTTCCGTAATCAATTAGAGAAAAATGGGATCGACTCTTATCTCCATTACCCAATCAAGGGTTATCCGACAGATATGGACCATATCATCTCTCCTGAAGGTATGGGGAAAAACGACTATATCAAAACGAGTCGCAATTTAATTGTCGTTACTGCTCCTGGACCTGGTTCAGGTAAGTTGGCAACTTGTATGTCTAACATGTACCACGACCAACTGAATGGCATCAAATCTGGTTATGCTAAGTTTGAAACCTTCCCAGTTTGGAATCTACCTCTCCATCATCCGGTTAACTTGGCTTATGAGGCTGCTACTGCAGACCTTGACGATGTCAATATGATTGACCCATTCCATCTCCAAACTTATGGAGAAACTACCGTCAACTACAATCGTGATATCGAAATTTTCCCTGTTCTCAAGCGTATGCTCGAACGTATCTTGGGTGAATCTCCTTATGCATCTCCAACTGACATGGGTGTAAATATGGTTGGTTTTGCAATCACTGATAACGATGCTGCAATTGAAGCATCGAAACAAGAGATTATCCGTCGCTACTACCAAACAGTTCTCGACTTCAAGGCTGAAAAAGTTGCTGAGTCTGCTGTCAAGAAAATCGAACTTCTTATGAATGATCTCGGCATCACGCCAGCCGACCGTAAGGTTGCTGTTGCCGCTCGACAAAAAGCTGAAGAAACAGACGGGCCTGCTCTAGCACTTGAGTTACCTTCTGGTGAAATTGTCACTGGTAAGAACTCGGAACTCTTCGGTCCAACAGCAGCTGCCGTGATCAATGCTATCAAGAAGTCAGCGAACATCGATACCGAAACAAAATTAATTGAACCAGAAGTGGTGAAACCAATCCAAGGTTTGAAAATCAATCACTTAGGTAGTCGCAATCCACGTCTTCATTCTAACGAGATTCTTATCGCTCTTGCAATCACAGCTATGCAGAATCCTGATGCAGACCGCGCTATGAAAGAACTCGGGAACCTCAAAGGAAGCGAAGCTCATTCTACGATTATCTTAACAGATGAAGACAAGAATGTTCTCCGTAAATTGGGAATTAACGTAACCTTTGATCCCTACTACCAATACGACCGTTTATATCGTAAGTAGATTGAAGACTAGTAAGAACTTCTTATCAAGTATCACCCCTCTTCGATAGACTTCGAATCTCTCTTAAGGGGTGACTTTCTTTTATGCTAGAATTCTGACAATCTCCAATTATCTTCTTTTCTAATTATTCTAACATTACTTCGGGAGTTTATTAAAAATGAGAGAATTACTCAGTCAAAAAGAGCAAAGGCAATTAAAGATTTTAGAATATTTGTTTGAAAATCCTGATTGGATTTACCTAGATGATTTATCTAAAACCATTGGACACAATGCTCGCATCATTAAAAGTGATATCAAAGAATTACGTGAAATCTTTCCTGATTTTGATATTCGACACTCAACTGCGGGGATTATGATGGTGAATACGAAAAATAATGGCATCGAGCGAATTTACCAATATTTTTTACAGGCGTCTGAATATTTTCAAATTTTAAAAGCATTTTTCCTTTTGGACAGCCCCTTTACCTATGAGCATCTTGCCGAATCTCTGGATATTTCCCTTCCTTCTTTGAGAAAGAAAATTGCGGATATCAATAAGACACTTGATGGAACTTACCGCTTTAAGCTCAAGGTAACCCCAATCTCTATTATTGGAAATGAAAAAGATATTCGATTTTTCTTCTCCCAATTTTTCCACGAAGCTTATAATTTTCTGGACTGGCCCTTTGAGGAGGTTAAGGAAGAAAATATAAATGATTTTGTCTCTTTCTTCATCAATTTGGCGAAATTCCCTGCAAAATATCAAAATCTTTACCAAATCAGAACGCAGGCTACAGTCGATTTGCACCGAATGAAGAGAGGATATTTCGTTCAGTTATCAAAACAAAACATTTCCTGGTTAAATCCTATTTTCGACCAACTACCCGATTTTCAACATCAGTTACAAGAATTGGCCCAAGCACTTAACATTGATATCAATCCGGAAAATCTCTATCAAATCTTCAGTCCATTTGCTGAACCTAGTCTCTTCTTCACAGTCGAAGACTTTCTAGCTGCTCGTCAATCTGACGAAAAAGTTAATTTGTCCTATCATGCTGCACGAGACATTCTGGACAACTTAACTCGAAGATTTAGTGTTCAATTTTCAAATACGGATACTTTAATTTGGAACTTGCACAATACTGCCTTACTCGAGCGAAGAGAAATCAACTCCGAATCGATCATTTCACAAAATAAAGACTATACACTTGGAAAGATTAAAAAATTCTTCCCTAATTTTTATGAAGCAACAGTCTTTGAAATGATGCGCTATAAGAATATTATGGGACAAAAGGAGAAGATACCTGCTCTTTCTCACCTGATCTACACGCTGTTCACTCACGCAGAGGGGCTTACAGATCAATTATTTGAACATAAAAAGAAAGTCAAAGTCTTAGTTCTCAGTGAGTATGACTTTGCTCATCCAGAATTCTTGATATCTCTCTACGAATTCCATACTTCAAATAACATCCAGTATGAAACTTGGGATAAAGAAACCCTAAATATCGAAGAAATTAGGCAAAGTGACTATGACGCTATTATCACTAATTTTGATATTAAAGAAATCGATAATAAGCGAATCATGAACATTAGCCGACTATCTATTCTGCAAGTTGTCAACGAACTCAATAAGATTTCTATGCAAGATTTATAATTTTAAAAACCTCCTAGAAAGAATCTAGGAGGTTTTTAGTAATCTATGTTTTTCTAAAGAATCATGAGCCAATCACATTATTCAAAATCAACAGTATTATTCTTAATCACAAGCTTGGTATGAGCTGTTATATATTGTCGGTCAAGGGTTGTTGTAACTTCCCCTTCACCATTTATAATATGCCAAGCTCCATCTTTATGAACCACCATAGCAACTTCTTGTTTGTTTTTATCTTCATTCTTAACAGCCAAGGCATAGGCGTCATCGACCCCTTCTAGCAAGAGTTCTTTGTTGCTACTGAGTGTCAGTAGATAATAGGCTCCGTCTCGAACACCAATATCGTATTGTTGATTCACAAATATGGTTTTGTCGTAGCTAGGTCTTGGTTCAGAAGTCCCTGATCCATTTCCAAGAATACTTTTAAAAGTACTTTTTTGTTTTTCTGACTCTGCCTGTTCTTGAGATTTGATAAATTCCTGAACTGCAGCAATCTTTTCACTCTCTTGTTTCTTTGCAGCTCTCATTTGATGAATAATGACAGTCCGAATCAAAAACGAACTTGCTAACAAGAGTCCTATGATAGATGAAATTTTCCCCTTTTTCATTTCCGCTCCAATCTCCTTATACTTCACTATTAACGACTTTTCTATAGTATAACAAGATTTTTATAGGATGACAAGAAATGTTGGCATTTAGTAACAGGACTTCCTTATTCTACCGTTACAGACTTAGCAAGATTACGTGGTTTATCCACATCGAGTCCACGGTGTAGAGTTGCAAAGTAAGCGACTAGTTGCGTTGGTACGACCATTGAGATTGGTGAGAGGTAAGGGTGTACGGTCGTAATAACGATATCGTCTGTATCTTTGGCAACATTTTCTTCTGCGATTGTGAGTACCTTAGCACCACGCGCTGCCACTTCTTGGATATTTCCACGAGTGTGGTTAGCAAGAACTGGGTCTGACAAGAGGGCTAAAACAGGTGTTCCCTCTTCAATCAAGGCAATGGTTCCGTGCTTGAGTTCTCCAGCCGCAAAACCTTCACATTGGATGTAAGAAATCTCTTTGAGTTTGAGACTGGCTTCCATGGCTACATAGTAATCTTGACCACGTCCGATGTAAAAGGCATTACGTGTTGTTTCAAGAAGCTCACGAACTTTACTATCAATCAATTCTTTTTCTGAAAGAGTTGATTCGATAGACTGAGCTACGATTGACAATTCGTGAACCAGGTCAAAAGCTTTGGCCTTTTCATTCCCATTTGCTTCACCGACTGCTTTTGCAAGAAAGGCAAGGGCTGCGATTTGCGCAGTATATGCCTTGGTTGAAGCTACGGCAATTTCAGGACCTGCATGAAGCAACATGGTATGGTTGGCTTCACGTGACAGAGTTGAACCAGGCACGTTTGTCACTGTCAAGCTTGGGATACCCATTTCATTGGCCTTAACCAAAACCTGACGGCTATCAGCTGTTTCACCAGATTGACTGATAAAGATGAAGAGTGGTTTCTTGCTGAGAAGTGGCATACCGTAACCCCACTCAGAAGAGATACCGAGTTCAACTGGTGTATCTGTCAATTCTTCCAACATCTTCTTAGAAGCAAACCCTGCGTGGTAAGATGTTCCAGCTGCAAGAATGTAGATACGGTCTGCATCTTGAACAGCCTTGATGATAGCTGGATCAACCACTACTTGGCCAGCCTCATCTGTGTAGGCTTGGATCAACTTACGCATCACTGTTGGTTGCTCATCGATTTCCTTGAGCATGTAGTAAGGATAAGTTCCCTTACCGATATCAGACAAGTCAAGTTCAGCAGTGTAGCTAGCACGCTCACGGCGATTGCCATCATAGTCTTGCACTTCAACGCTATCAGCCTTGACGATTACCAACTCTTGGTCATGGATTTCCATGTATTGGTTGGTTTCACGAATCATGGCCATGGCATCTGAGCAGACCATGTTGTAGCCATCTCCAAGACCAATCAAAAGTGGTGATTTATTCTTGGCCACATAGATGACATCTGGATTTTCAGAGTCGATCAAGGCAAAGGCATAAGAACCACGGATGATGTGAAGAGCTTTTTTGAAGGCTTCAAGAACTGAGAGACCATCCTCTTCCGCAAATTTTCCAATCAAGTGAACAGCGATTTCTGTATCTGTTTGCCCCTTGAAGTGGTGACCTGCAAGGTATTCTTCCTTAATTTCAAGATAGTTTTCGATCACCCCATTGTGGACCAAGACAAAACGTCCTGTCTCAGAGCGATGCGGGTGAGCGTTATCTTCTGTTGGTTTTCCGTGAGTGGCCCAACGAGTATGTCCGATACCAGTTGTTCCCTCAACCCCAGTTGTCTTAGCAGACAATTCTGCGATACGACCAACTGCTTTCACCAAATGGCTTTCAGCACCACCTAGAACAAAAATTCCCGCAGAATCATAACCACGGTATTCGAGCTTTTCAAGTCCTTGAATCAAAATATCAGTTGCATTTGTGTTTCCAACAACACCAACAATTCCACACATAGTATATACGACACAGGCAAGCTGTGCTTTCTCCTTATCGAAATTGGTATAGTCTGATTTTCTGTTTTTAGAATCAGCAAAAACAGTATATACTTGTTTCTTTCACTTGTCAAGAATAAAAATTGGTATAGCTCAATTACTTTAAAACTGCAAACAAAAAACCATTCAAGAAATAGCTCTTGAACGGCTGGAAATTATAATTATTTGCAGTGTTATTATTGCAACAAATATATCTAAGATAAGAATTTTTACTAATGATTTCGCCCCAGCCCAAGATAGGTATAGGTTCGAGTACGTGGACAATCTTTTTCCATCCTCACTCTAAAATAAAATCGATGTTCTCTACCGTCCTTGGCATTTTCCTTGTTCAAGACAAAGTAGTCCTTTTGGTTGATAGCCATGGTTCGTAGAATGTCGTCAATCAAGAAAGTCAAGGGTACATTCATGGCAGAGTATTTTTGAAAATCTTCCTCAAAACGAATATAGTCATCTGAAAAATAGTCCATCTGCAATTTGTTTTCATATAACTCTTTTCTAGTCATCAACTTCCTCCTGACAAAGTTGGATGGCGAGAATATCATCTACCCTTATTAATCGATAACCTTCATCGGTTCTAACCAAGATTTCTTGAGGAGATAATTCTCTTACTTCACCCAATATCGTGCTTTTATAATTTTTCTCCTTGACCATAAAAGAGCCTTTTAGTTGTCCAACGTAGAGCTGGGAAAGCAGCAACAACTTCTCGACTGGATTCAAATCTGTTGATAAATCCACACGATTTTTTTCTGCACTGAGTGAACTGGTATGCTCCGATAGAAAAAAGCCCATCCACTTCTGCATGCCTGGATCTTGATAATCCCTCGCGGATTGAAAGGGCAAATAAGAGCGATCAATCATTTTAGTCCATCTAATCCTCCAGCAGAGTGCCCTCCGATGAGCTTGCTTCTGGCAATACTTCTCGATGCATCCTCTAAGGCAGTTGCCTTCAAAAGGGAAGTAAAGCCGAATTGTTCTCGAATGGAATCAATGGTAGTCTGGAGCCTTTCTTCTTTTTCTAGCTTGTCAACCTCATCAAAAAGGGAAATCAACGCAAAGGATTCGTCCACAAATCCTGAATAACTAACGGCAACACTCCTGACAGCCCCAGAAGTATATTTGCTATGGAATAATTTCAGTACATAACTGACTAAAAGACTGGTATTATTGGTCGGCTCCACCTTCATCTGGGTATGGATGGAGCGTTTTTGTTCCTGCTTAGAAAAACCAAGATGAATAGACACAACTGTTGTCTTCTTTCTAGCCCGTCGAAGCCTGATAGCCACCTGTTCAGCCATCTCTCGAAGGATAATTTCGATATCTCGCTGTTTGACATAGTCTCTCGGTAAAATTTGCGAATTGCCTAAGCCGTGAGATTTGGTTTTATAGGGCTTGTGAACATCACTCTCGTCTATTCCATTGGCATGGAACCACAAGCAAAGTCCAGCTTGGCCAAGTTCTTTCTTCAGGACATCAGGATTGCTATTGGCTAATTCCTTAATCGAATAGATTTCCAAGCTATTCAAGCGCTTCTCCATCCGATGCCCAATCCCCCAAAAGTCGGTCATCTTTGGAATGGACCAGACCTTATTTCCCACGTCCTGGTAAGACCAATTGGCTCGCATAGTCGGTGTGTGCTTGGCTTCATTATCCAAGGCCAACTTAGCAAGCAGAGGATTGGCATTCGACATACCGACTGTCGAGTAAATCCCGGTCTGTCGCCAGATATCTCTCTGGATACGAGCCGAAAGCATGTCCAGCTTATCTTTACGAGAAATCTGCTGGTCCGGGACAAAATAATTGAGCGAACTAGTTAGATCAATAAATCCTTCATCAATTGAATAAGGATAAATATCATCTGGACTGCCATAATTCTGGAAAATGCGCTGAATTTCCATGTTGACTGCGATATACTTATCCATCCGAGGAGGGACAATGACGGTCACCCGAGCCCAATCTTCGATAAATTTCACATAGTCTGGATCTGTCCGTAAG
This sequence comes from Streptococcus sp. HMSC062D07, assembly GCF_001814215.1. Taxonomy (NCBI): domain Bacteria; kingdom Bacillati; phylum Bacillota; class Bacilli; order Lactobacillales; family Streptococcaceae; genus Streptococcus; species Streptococcus sp. HMSC062D07. The sequence continues at coordinate 363,065 of NZ_KV815334.1, read as the reverse complement.
CCTTGTTTTTTGGCATTATAGTAGGAAAATTTACGCGTCTTGATATCAAAGGGGAGGTCATAGGCACGACCGACATTTGCTTTCCCAAAAATCTTTTTAAACATAGGCGAGGAGGCAAGAATAAGCCCAACAGAATTATCCGCCCGGCTCATGACACAAAGGGAGGTTTTGAGGGGATGGAGTCCTCTTTCCACACACTCAACACTGGCATAAAAGGACTTCATATCGACAAAGGCAATATCACTTTGGGGCTCTCTGGAATAATCAAAGTAGCCCATAGGCTATCCCTCCATGGGTACAAAATTACCCACGATAATTCCCACAATCCGCGGATCTTCTTCGTAAGAAATGTAAATATCCTTGTATTTAGGATTGATAGAGACCAGACGTAAGCCATCTTCTTCTCGATAGACACGTTTGATATAGGTCTGGTTATTGCAAACCACTGCATAGACAGCGCCATCATAATCAAATCCAGTCTCTCGAATCAGAGCTACTGAACCATTTTGATATTTGGGTTCCATGGAATCTCCAGAGACCCATGAAGCAAAATCGTGAGCTAGTTCTTCATTAAAGTAAACCGTGTCAAAGTTTCGATCATCATAAACTGAAGCACCGATACCAGCCGACATGCGTTCATAGACATGATACTCGTAGAGTTTTTCTGAAATAGCCGTCACCTTCTTGGCTTGTTCTTCTTGAGCCAAGTTGCGAGCATAGACTATCACCTTTTCTTTTCCTTTGTTGGAAAGGCTATTATAGAGGCGGACAATTTCGATTTGAGTAAAATAGCCTTTTGGTACTTTTAAGATTTTCTCTAGCTGACTAACCTTTTCTTCAGAAGGCTCCTTGACTCCACGCTCCCAAGCTGAATAAGCCTGAAAACTAATCCCAAGCTGCTCTGCAATCTCTTTCTGTGTTAGCTTTAACTCTTTTCTCCGAGCCTTAAGCTTTTCTGGTTGGTACATGTTTTACCTCCTAGCCTGATATTTTCATTGAAGGTTGACTATATTTTTAAAATTCAACCATTTTGGTTTAGTTTTATTATATAAAAAAAGTAGACGAATGTCTACTAGAAATGTTGAGTTTTGGCAAACGACTGGTAATGATGATGCTATAGATTCCTTATCTCAAATACTGCCGTATGAATCCACTCGTTATGCATTTGAAAGTCATTCTCTATGATTCTACTAAAGGTGAAACCATTTTTTAAAAGCACTCTCTGAGAGATCAGATTGTCCGTTGCCGTCCCTGCGATAATCTTATGTAAACCATAAGTAGTAAAGGCCTTTTCTAAAACGAGTTTAACCGCTTCACTTGCATAACCTAAATTAGTAACATTTTCTCCGATCCTATATCCAAGTTCTGCTGTTTTTCGATCATCCTCTAAGACACTTAAATTGATTCTTCCGACCATAGTACCTTGTGCATCTCTAATAAGATGCATGTAGACATCATGATTCTCTTGTTCCCTTAACAATTCCCTTGTAATTTCTTTAAAACCTTCTGAATCAAAATAGGTAGCTGGTCTAGGAGGTAAATTCCGCTCAAAATACTCCCGATTTTCTTTTTCAAAAGAATAAACATCTATGCTATTTTCTTCAGACATCAGCTCTAAACTTATCATTGTAAACCACCTCCTATCATTCTATAAATTCAAATGTACTCATGTTCACACAAAGTGACATTTACAGAATTTACAGAGATATCTTAATTTATTCATATCGTATCTACATTATAACACAACATACTATGAAGAAAAATAATACCCGTCAAGGTCCTCATAAATTCCAACATCTTGCTAAACAGGCCGGAACGCCTATGGAAGCTATTTTTGAAGCATACTTGATTAACCTTCATAAAATGATCACAACTCACAAATAAAGAAGAAAACCACCTCAAATTTGATGAGATGGTTAATCATTTAGTCTACTTTATAAAAAACTTGTTCTGAGCTAGTTGGAGCAGCTTGACCAGCAGTAAGTCTGTTTTTACTTAAGTCAGAATCTAACCCATCTATAATAAGTCCAGCAGGGTAAACACTCATTCCATACCCTGTAAAACCAGATCTAACACTGAATTCAATAGTTCCATGGTTACCCATGCTCACTTTCTCAATGTTCCCACTGTTTACTAATCCATTTTTATCAAATGTAAACTCTTGGCCAAGTCCATTTCTCCACGTTCCAACTAGAGTCGAGAAATCTCCATTTAGAATGGCTTGCTCATCTATTTTTTGTGATTTAGCATTCGTTTGCTCTTCTTGTGTCAAGAGTTTTTCCTCAGTAGTCGTAATACTATCTTGAGTAGTCGTTGAACTAGTGGTTGTTGTACTAGTCGCTATCGTACTAGTAGTAGAAACCTGTTCTGTTGTAGCATTTACTGTTTCTACATCTTGCTTCTTATGATTAAAGAAGAACATAAAACTTATCAGTACTATAGCAATTAAGCAACTTAACAGAATCAAAATCCAATTGATGCCTTTTCCTATTTTCATTTATAACTCCTTTAAATTATTCGTATTTAATTATATCATACTAAACTTATACTAGGAAGAAATTGTATAAGACAAAGACTAGTGGTGTGATTTTTGGGGGTGAACTCTCTATTGAGGATTAAAAAAGAACACCCCGAAAGGTGCTCTTTGTAAGTATTGTAATTCTTTCAAATTAACGTTTACTAAATTGTGATGCTTTACGAGCTTTTTTCAATCCTAGTTTGAAAAGTTTGGCTTTTAGGACAGCTCAAAAGCGCTTGATAGGAAACGTCCGAAGAGTTTCTTCTGATTTCGATTTCAATAAATAAGAATAGATGTATCTATGATAGTGCAATTCCTTAACGCAAAACTTTCAATCCTATCCTCTTCCTTCTTATCCTAATAAAGTTTGTAATATTGGAATAACAACGATAAATAGAACCGTACTTAGAGTCACCACATTCGTAGAGAATTCCACATCTCCTTTTCCCTGATTAGCAAGGATCGGAAGAACAGCTAGAGCTGGTGTAGCGGACTGAATCATAAAGGTCTTAAATTCTACTGTCGCCATATTTGGAGCAAAGAACTTCAATACAAGAAGCATGATTAGAGGAGCTAGGATAAAGCGTCCAACTAAAGTGACAATTGTATCTTTATCAAAAGTAATAGTATTCAAACCTGCCTTTGCAAGAACGATACCAATATAAATCAGAGATAGGGGAGTGACGATATTTCCAACATAGGTTAAGGTATTCGTTGCGAAATCTGGAATAGAGATTCGGAGAATCAAAAATAGCAGAGCCACAAGAAAACCTACAAGCGGAGCTGGTAGCAATTTCTTCCAGTCAAATTTACTTGTCTCCTTGCTTTGACCCGATTTACTGTCACTCGTCATCAAATACACGCCCAATGTCCAGGTGGAAATCGTGTTGGTGATATAGTAAATTAAGAAATAAGGAAGAGCCTGATCCCCAAAAAGAGCAACGTTTAAAGGTAAACCAATAAAAATAGTATTAGCATTCACAAAGGTATTAATCATGGTTCCTCGCCGTCCTGGACGAACCTTGAAAACCACAACTGCAATATAAGCTACGATATAGCCCAAGATAAAGGCCACAAATGTATAAAGGAGACCTCCAGAAAGACTGATTAGTTTATCTAGTGTTAGGTATTTCATCACCGACACAAAGATTGACGCTGGCAAGGCTACATTCATGATCAAACGAGATAGGTTAGGTCCAAAGGCATCTCCAAACCATCCCTTCACCTGAAGAATATACCCCAAAACAATGATAGTGATAATTGGAATGATACTCGTAATCGAGGTTAAAAAGAGTGACATAGGTATCCTTTCTAAATTACTTAAGTCCATAGCCCATACAAATCTGTTGCTAGCGAAGGATAGACAGTAGCAATGAATTATTTATACTCTGGATACCACTTCAAATCACGAACTGCTTTGGCCATATCTGTTTCCTTAGCACGCGCAAGACCTTGCTCTTGTGCTTTTTTAGCGACTGCTTCTGCTACTTTAATAGAAACATCTGCTACATACTTGAATGGTGGCAAGACAGGAGCTCCTGGTTGGCCTGGATTGACAATACCACTCAATGAATGAGCCGCTGCTCCAATCATTTCATCAGTCAAAAGACTTGCTTCAGAAGCCAGCATACCTAGACCAAGACCTGGGTAAATCAAGGCATTATTGGCTTGACCAATCACGTAGTCGACACCTTTATAAGAAACCGTATCAGCAGGAATTCCTGTTGCGACAAAAGCCTTGCCATCTGACCATTCAATCAAATCTTTGGCACTAGCTTCTGCTAGTTTGGTTGGATTTGACAAAGGGAAGATCATCGGACGCTCTGTATTTTCACACATAGCCTCTACTATTTCTTTAGTGAAGGTATTAGGCTGAGTCGAAGTTCCTACAAGAATGGTTGGCTTCACAGTCTTCACTACTTCAAGCAGATCAGTCAACTTGTCTGCATTACTAAAGTCAGCACGTTTCTTAGCAAACGGTTTTTGTTCAGGGGTTAGGTCATCCATGTCATCAAAGAGAAGACCTTGTTTATCAACCATAAAGAAACGTTTATAGGCTTCTTCTTCAGAAAGACCTTCACTCACCATTTCACGAAGAACACGAGAGGCAATTCCTGCACCCGCAGTACCACCACCATAGCAGAGATAAACTTGATCTGTTAATTTTTCACCACTAATATCCAGTGAACCAAAGATACCACCTAAGGTAACGATTCCTGTACCTTGAATATCATCATTAAAAGTTGGAATTTGTTTCCGGTATTTTTCAAGAATATTGGCAGCATTCGAGCGGCCGAAGTCTTCCCAGTGAAGGTAGAGTTTAGGAAAGAGACGTTCTGCTGTTTGAACAAATTGGTCAATGAAGTCGTAGTAACGATCTCCGCGAACCCGTTCGTGACGATTCCCTAAGTAATTAGGATTGTTACGAAGTTCTTCACGGTTAGTCCCTGCATCAATAACCAAAGGAAGAACCATAGAAGGATCGATTCCAGCAGCACCTGTATAGACCATCAATTTCCCGACAGAAATATCGACACCATTTGTTCCCCAGTCACCGATTCCAAGGATTCCTTCTGCATCTGTTACAACAATGAGACGAATCTCGCGATCTCCAGCAGCATTTTTCAAAGTGGCTTCAATATTTTCAGGATGATTGATATCAAGATATCCCGCATATTGGGGATCTACAAAGAGGTCACTATAGCCTTCAATGGTATCTGCAATGGTTGGATCGTATACAATTGGATTGAATTCCTCCAAATGTTGAGAAAAGAGGTAATAGAAAAGAGTCCGGTTAGTATTAAAAATTTCCATTAGGAAAAGACGCTTTTCCAAATCATTGGCTTTTGTTTGCATTTGTGCATAAGTTTGCGCCGCTTGCTCTTCAATCGTTTGAACATACGGTGGCAGTAAACCAATAAGACCTAGTTCCTTTCGCTCCTCTAAGGTAAAGGCTGTTCCTTTATTGAGGAAAGGGTTGTTTAAAATATCATGTGCAGTCATAGTGCAACCTCCTTTTTACTTCTATTATACCACTTAAAATGAATTGTTTGGAAAACTTTGTTGCTTAAAAAATACTATTGTGTACGCATATGTTATAATGAGTCTACAAAGACATTTTCTACTAAGCTCTTTATACTTAAAACACTATTATTAATGGCACTTTAAGTTGTTATATTTTATAAAGTTCTGAACTCATAAAACTCTCGATGATCACTCTTTCCTAAAAGTTTCGAGTAAAAGAAACTAATCATACAAATTGGCAATCCGAATTAAAATAAATATTATATAAGTTTGTTATACAATACTTTGTATTTTTTAAGATGTTTTTTTGTCATGCAAAACTTGTATTCTATTTATATGACGAATAAAAACTATTTACAACAATATATTTCCCACAAAGTGAAATATTTTCGAACACAGAAAAAAATGAGCCAGGAAGAACTTTCGGAACAAGCGGGGCTAGGGCTTAAGTATATCAATCAACTTGAAAACCAAAATGTGAATCTGACCATTCACAGTCTTGAAAAAGTGATTGTCGCCCTAGAGATGACCCCAGAGGAATTTTTCAATTTTGATAGCCTTGAATCAACCTCTGATAAGACCGACAATCTTTCACTCAAAAGAATCAACATGAAGATTAAACAGCTCCCTATTGATAAACGAGAAAAGATGTTGGTCATTTTCGAAAGTATCTTAGATAACCTTTGATATCCCTGACTCACTTACATTTTAACCGGCGATTACTCGTATAGTCAAATTGTGGGATACGGATAAGATTTATTTATCTGGTGATTTCCACTTATTTCCCTTCTCCAACTAATGAAAGTGAGCCCATATGAATTTAAAAGATCTACAATATTTTTATGACCTCTGCCAGCTTCAATCCTATACAGAAGTAGCAAAACAACACAAAGTCAGCCAACCATCTATTTCTTATGCCATCAAGCGCTTAGAGGAATCTTTTAATTGCAAATTGATTCACCACGATCCCTCGCATCGTTCCTTCAAACTCACTCCTCAAGGACAAATCCTTCTAAAGCATACAGAAAAGATCTTACCTGAGGTTATTTCTACTCGCAAAGAAATCAATCGTTCCTTGGCCCAATACTCTACTGTAGGATTTCCTCCTATTATCATTCAGTATCTCTTTGCTGCCTTAAACGAAAAAGATAAATTCGATTTTTTAAAAAAAGTACGCCCTATCCGCGGTGGCTCCGTAGAGTTATTAAATCTTCTCCTCAAAGGAGACCTTGATGCAAGCCTACTCGGCTTGGTTGAACCACTCAATCATCCTTCAATAGAGACACATGAGCTCTTTCATAAAGAACTGTATGTCGTTTTATCTAAGAACCATCCTCTTGCTACTGCTCCTTCCCTCGCTTTTGAAGATTTAGTAGATCAATCCTTTATACTTTTAGACGAACACTTTGTTCACCTGAAAGCTTTTGAACTACTTAATCAAAAGCATCAAAACAAGGCAGAAATATTCTTTAAGAGTGACGACATTGTCATCATTAAAGAACTTTTAAAGAAAGGGATTGGCCTTAGTTTGCTGGCTGATATCGCACTTTCTGATGAAGATGATGATTTAATAAAAATCCCTCTAATACCGGAGGACCAGATAACATTTACAGTTTATTATGCTTATCTCAAATCAGCTACACTGTCATCAGAAGTAGAAGCCTTATTTCATCTCATTAAATCCTATGAATAGAAAAAAACTCTAACTATCAACTACCTGATAGCTAGGGTTTTTTACATTATAGGTATTAGACTAAAGCACGAAGCAATAGGATATGAACGCCGAATTTTTCATTTCCCTGATACCCTTCAAGGAGATTTCTAATTATAAATCTACAAGATATCAATAAAAAAGAACACCCCGAAAGGTGCTCTTTGTAAGTATAGTAATTCTTTCGAAGAACGTTTTGAGTGCAGTGGTTGCCATCCAATCAAACATCGCTTCGCTTGTTTTCTTGGGGCAACTGTGCATAGCATATCTCTATGCGACTAAAGTCGCTAGAGCTATCCTAATTGAGCACCACCAATTCTCATAAAAAAAAACACCTTGCAATATGCAAAGTGTTTTCGTTTGTATTCTGCTGTCCAGCAACGAATTAACGTTTAGAGAACTGGCTAGCTTTACGATCTTTCTTAAGACCTGGTTTGGAAAGTATGGATTTCAGTTGGACTAAAAACAGCGTAATATCAAGGATTTTCTCCGCTTTTATAAAAGCGTTTTTCCAATCAAATTCAACTAATTTTATCTAAATGGTGTGGATTTTACCCCCAAAATTACAGAGAATGGAGCTGATAAACACTAAACGTTCACACCATTAGTTAAATGATTTTTTTCATCATTTTTCTTAGATGATAGAACTTCTAATTTATTTCTTATTCAAGCAAAAACAACCTGCTATAAGTAAGAAAGAGGAAGATACAAGAAAAACACGGCGTAAAAACCGATTCAGTTCATTGTCCTCAATCCTTGTCTGCTTCATTTTCTTTTACGAGATCGTTTTGTGAATCTTTTTCAGAGAGTTTTTGATCAATATACTTGTCAATGTTTTCATAAAATTCCTTGGTCGCTTCACTATCTAATGTTGGCGAGTTCTGAACTTGATTCACTTTCAATTGAACAGATTGAATACCGTAAGAGGCTTGTTTTTGGTGGAGTGTTTCTAATTCTTCTTCTGAAATCGGATCTCCAA
>NZ_KV815334.1:350753-354733 GCF_001814215.1 Streptococcus sp. HMSC062D07 | reverse complement strand
TCGGATCTCCAACAACCGTCAAGACCAATTCATTGTTACTTGACTTGTAGACTTGATTAATAACCGTATAATTGGCGAACTCTTTTCCTACAAACTGTTTGATCCCTTCTTTGCGCGCTTGTTCTATTGTCAGAGTAACTGCCGAATAGCTAGCTGGAAGAATCAACAATACAATCAAAGAAATCAAGCCAATTCTCATTTTAATGCTCAGCTCTTTAAATGAAGTTAAAGGAGATTTTCTCATCAAAATTCTTGTTCCAACAATGTTGGCTAGCATGATAAAGACACAGTTGATCAAGAAAAGATAGAGAGCCCCCAATAAAAATCGTACATTCCCATTAGCTAAACCATAGCCAGCAGTACAGATAGGCGGCATCAAAGCTGTAGCAATGGCTACTCCTGGCACGATATTGTTTGCTTCTTTTTTCCTTGAACCGATCACACCAGCAATCCCACCAGCAATAGCAATGAGAACATCCCAAATGGTTGGAGAGGTTCGTGCAATCAACTCGCTACTTGCATAAGATAAGGGAGAAATCCAGAAATACAGAGTCGAGACAAGCAAACTGACCAATACTTGAGTAAATAAAACCTCTAGAGATTGCTTGATTAAACGCGTATCAAAAATAGCTAAACCGAATCCCAGTCCAACAATCGGTGTCATGAGAGGTGAAATTAACATGGCTCCAATAATAACAGCTGTTGAATTCATATTTAGACCGATAGAGGCAATAAAAATTGCACACATCAAAATCGCTGTATCTCTCAATCGAACATGAAGGTCATCGTATAATTTCTAACGGTATTCCCGTGTTGAATAATTGGCAGTCATTTGTCCTCTCCTCTTTCCTTATTTAAATCGGTATAATAATTAATAATAACAGCTGATAAACAGCCAAAAAATATGAGCCCATAAATCGTCAAGAAGACACTGGTAATCCTTCCAATCAAGGTCACAGCTAGGAGATCCCCGTAGCCGACAGTCGTCGAAGTCACAAAAGCATACCAAAGACCGTCTCCGTAATTTGTGATAGCAGGTTCAACTAGGAAAAGCACGCCTCCTGACCCAAAAACAAAGGTCACAAAACTCAGAGCAAACCGAGTAAAACCCGTAACCTGTATAATATGCCATAACATTTTTAAACGTCTCATTTGTTCTCCTTATTCATACTAGCTCCTGACCGAGCCGTTTTTTCCAATAATCAAAGTGAAGATAGGACATGATCTCCATCAGAGAAAGATAGACAAACTGATAGATCTGATTTAAGCTGATTATCAACTGATATTGTTTGAAAAATGACTGGAAGAAAGACCAGATATGACTGTCTTGAATCAGTCCCTTCTTAACATCAGACAGGATATTAGCTAAAGCTCCCAAGGACTGAAACGGTAAATCCTTGACATTTATATAGATCCGGTCCACCACATCATTCAGACTGGTATCTTGGATGGCATGAAATTCTCCAAAGAGAACTCCTGCCGCTCCAAGAGTAGAAACAAATTCCACCAAATAATTTCTGAGGAAATTTTCTCAACCTTTTCCCATAATGTGTTTAGTGCCATCCATAACGATCCCAACCAGAAAAAGGAAAGAAAACAAGCAAAGAAATTTTGCCGTAAATCCCAAAAAGCTTCAAGACTTGGTGTTGTTGGTTTTTCTAACTCTAAAATCAAGATGGTCATAATAATTGCTAGAACAGCATCTGTCAATACAATTAATCTGTCTTTCTTCATCGGATTGCATCCCCTTTCTTTTTTGTAACATTCTATCTTATCGCATAATATTGGATATTCTTTCATAATCCGACTACAAACAAAAATAAACCAAAAAGTCTGTCCCTATTATGCTATATTTAACTCTAGAAGTATTCATCCATCTAATTAATAAATATATCATATTTCACAATAAATGAATACTATCAAAGATTCATCCCCTTTCACTTCATCATTTAGTGTTGCTTAGATTTATCAAAAACAACCAAATTTGTATTAATTTCAAGTATCACCTAGTTACAAAAATTTGGGGTGAACAGAAAAAGCATCCCGTATTTTTGATACGAAATACTTTCAATAAGTTTAAATAAGTTTTAACGTTTACTAAATTGTGATGCTTTACGAGCTTTTTTCAAGCCTGGTTGGAAACATTTTTATTTGAATAAGTTTCAATATCCCCTTAAAATCAATGTTTTCCCACATTTACAGAAAACAGAATTTCATCTAATTTGAATCAATTTCAGTTGAATGGTGTGAATTTTACCCTAAAAATACACAAATTGAGCTAGATTTTACCAAAAAGTTCACACCATTGGTTCAATTATTTTTTGTTACGTACGTTTTTCTTAGATGATAGACTTCCTAATGTATTTCTTATAGCATTTGAGCAAACCTCCGTTAAAGGTTCTCCTATTGCCTCCTTGTAATTAAATCCTAATAGTTGCATAGTCTTTAAAGTATCCTTATTAAGTAAAGCAACCAATTGTTTCATTGAATCTTCTTTCCCATCTTCAACATTAGTAAATGAAGATAGAAGAGAAATAACCCGTTCTAAAGTGTTGTGCAAATACTCAATATCTTTATCATCAATATGTACTTTTTCATATTCTTCTTTATATGCCTGAGCAATTCTGATTGCCTGTTCTCGTTCCGAAAGTAACTCATTTACAATTTCATCATAAGTATTTCGTAATTTATCGGCGTTACGTTCTTCCTTTAATGATTGAATTTTACTATTCACTAGTGTTGTTGTTCCCTTAAATGTTAGAGTTCCCAATTCAATCCCTGCTTTTACTAAAGCTTCTGTAATATATGGCTCTATGCTATACCTCTGTTATTTCTTTTTATAATAAAACCATTTTATCATAAATCTACATTAAACATAATACATCTTATAGTCTCTATCCCTTTAGGTAAAAATACCGATTTTATGGTATAATAAAGGTAACATTATATAAGGAGATGTGACATGACTCTTGATGTAAATAAAGAAGAATTAACAATTTTAGGGATTCCTTTTGATAATTTTTCAGATTTCGATACCGTCTGGTATGCTATTGGATCATCAATGATTGAAAATTATGAACCTACTGTTCAAGATGTGATTGATTTAAAAACTTATGTTGTCAATAGACGAAAGGAATTGAATATTGGTTAAAAATCAATACGAAGGCTATAAGTACATTGACCCTAATCACCAATATACCTATCCAAATTCCACAGTCTTAATCAACAAACAAAATGTTACAAATATTGAAGAAGCCTACCGAAATGAGCATTTATTCGTTACTAGAAGGCTTGCAGACTTGCGCTTGAAAACCATAGAAGTCTACTCCATTAGTGATATTTTAGCCATTCATAAATATTTATTTCAAGATGTCTATTCTTGGGCGGGACAATATCGCAAGGTGAATATCTCAAAAAGCGGGAATCCCTTTATGCCAATACAATCTTTCAATACTGCCCAAGACTATATCAACCATCTTATTCATACCTATTATCAAACTGCTAATTCAAAAAATAAAATTATTAAACAATTAGCAAAAATTCTTGATAATCTCAATTATTTCCATCCCTTTCGAGAAGGAAATGGACGAACTCAACGAGAAGTTATTCGTTCTTTAGCACTATCAAAAGGCTATTCTGCACAAATACGAGTGGAACAAGATGACGAAGTTTACAACCTTTATATGGACGGAACTGTCTATGGAGACTTAGAGAAGTTAGAAGAATTATTTGCTAAAATATTAAAAGAAATATAGGTTGTAATACTTGGTAATTAGAGAAGTTTAATAGTAGGTCGTTACGTTTCATTGGAAACGAAAAAACCTTGATTTAATGCGATTCTTGAAATTTCAAATTTCAATATATTGCAATAAAAATCAACCGAATCACTATCTTTTTTGAAATAAAAATGATGATTCGGATATTTAAAAGAAGAGGAACTGAACTGCACCCCAAAAGTTAGATTTTTTCTGTCTAACTTT
>NZ_KV815334.1:297584-350653 GCF_001814215.1 Streptococcus sp. HMSC062D07 | reverse complement strand
TAGATTTTTTCTGTCTAACTTTTGGGGTGCAGTTTGTTTGGTCCCAGTGTGTTTATTTCATTTTAGGATAACTTCATCAATAAACTTAAGCGTTCATCATTTTTGAGCTCTGATAACAAGCAAATCAACCGCTCATATCCAAGTTCTTTCTTCTGCTTGATTAATGAATTCATCACAGCCACCAAATCCTCTGGCGTAAAATTCCTTAAGTAAATTGTAATATAACTTCCTTTATTAGAAGCTAGGCTAACATGAATTGCATTATGTTCTTTTTGTCTAATTTTCATTCCTCCTGTAGACTCCCTAATATAGAACTCATACACTGTCTTTTTGGGGTAGCAATCAAATGAGTTTTCGAATTCTCTGCGATTTTTATAGAGAATAAAGTTAATGAGTGAATAATATTTTAGAAACATAGTTGTTCCCTCCTTGAGTATTATCATAATTATAGTATGCCATAAATTTCAAAATAAAAAAAAATAATTAAGGAAAAACGATACATAAGTTGTTTCTCTTATTAAATTTTTTGTAGTTTTTCCTCTTTCTCTCATCCATCAGTTTTTTTACGATTCTGATTTTTCTGTGTGTTTAGCGTTGACAGGAACGTATGTGTAAGTCACGCTAAACACACAGTACTAGGTAAAAGTGAATAACGTAAAAAAACTTATCCTGATTTTTTTATTTTAAAATTTATGGCATACTAATAATATCAAGATAATTGATTGAGTAGAGACGTAACTAATATAGCTACGTTTTTTATGTTTGAAAGGAGGTAGCTATCGTGGAAACAGTAGGTTTAAGCTGGGTTAGGAAAGAACCAGTTTTGTATTTCATTAACTAAAAAAAAATAAATGTATAGATAATAAAAAAGATGTCAATAGCAGTTTAAAAAAATTTTTTGATCGTAACAAAGTAAAGAATAAAAGTAAAAAACGAAAGTAAATAACAGGAACCAATTTTTGTATTTCATTTACCAATAAAAAATAAATGTATAGATAATAAAAGTAATGTCAACAGCAGTTTAAAAAAATTTTTTGATCATAACAAAGTAAAAAATCAAAGTATAAAAACTAAAGTAAATAACAAAAGTCTAAAAATCAAATACAAAAACTAGCTTAGCTCAGTCGCTAAATTCAGAGCATTTAAACCTGAAAAAAGACTAACAAGAAAAAACAACAGATTTTTATCTGTAAGATGGAACTCTACATCTTATTTAAATTGAGTCAACTTGTCATGTTGTACAATGACTTGGTTATCTTCTTGGCCATCAATTAAGAAGCGCCCTAAGCAAAGGGAAGATACTACATCAGTGAATATAAGCTTAAGTCACTGCACTACTTCAACTTGAATTAAAAAGACCTTAAGAATTTTCTTAAGATCTTCTTTATAAGCACATTATCTACAATAGAAAGGAAAGAACTATGGCAAAGAAGAAACGTAGTCGTTCTGAACGACGAAAAGCTAAAGAGAAAGCTAAGAAACAACAGATGGATTCTCTAACTACTTTCGAAGGCCGTAAACAATTCGTCCAATCAAAAGGACTAACTAATCTAGTCACGCGCTTTAAAATAGGAAAGGGTATCAAGCGAAATGAATCCAAAAAAACGGGAGAGGACATTCATTTAATCCATACCGACCGAACTCTTCATAACTACGCTGGTTCCTGGAGCAGATTTGCTTCCTTTGTTGCCTCAATAACTACTGCCGAAGATTTAGAAGCTCTTGAAAAATCTAACAATATTGAGGGATGGATTGACTTAGTAAATCAATACTTAGAACATTGTAAGAAATTAGGACTTTCTGCTCCAACTCAGTCAACCTACAAAGCAGCATTAGCCAAAGTTTTAGGAGTACCTTCTACCGCTTTTATTGCAACGGATATTCGATATCGAGCCGACAAAAAGAATAATCGTTTGAAGTCTAATGACGACAGGATGTCTGAAGAAACAAATAATCGCTGGTTCTCAATCGTATCTGCCACTGGGTTACGTAAAAATGAATTAAAAGCTATTACAGGTGATTCTCTACATCAACGTGAAGATGGTCGATACTATCTTAAAATCATTGGTAAAAAGCATAAATCAAAAGGAGCACGAGATCGTTGGGTTCCGATTATTACACGAGACAAAGAAGAATTAGAGAGGCTTGTTGAAGAATTTAAACTAGCTGGTAAAAAGCGTGTATTTCAAGTTCCATCTGCTTTGAAACCTCATAAATATCGTGCTGAATACGCAAAACGTCTTTATCTTCTTGTCGCGCGAGATCCCAAAGACATCAAGGATAAAAGGGAAAAAGTTTATCTAAGAGGGGAATTAAAAGGCGTTGTCCTTGATCGAAAGGCTTGTTTAATTGTATCACGTGCTCTCGGACACAATCGACCAGAAGAGTTTCAAAAATCCTATGCATATAAGTTAATCGCACAAGCAAACTAAATAACTTTTTCCAAACATTATGATATATCTCTCATTAAAATTAAAAAATTCAACTAAATAAAAATCGTACTGAAAGTATTGATCTTTTTCTCAACATCCTAAATTTAAATGAAGAATAAAAAAATTTTTTTAAAAAATAAATAAAGTAGATAAAAACTTACTTTTTCCTTCAAAACCTTGTCACATCAATAAAATATCGTACTGAAAGTATTGATTTCTTTCTTAACATTCTTGTTCTAAATTAAAAAAATTAAAGTAGGTAAGAACCTACTTTTTTTCTTCAAAACCTTGTTACGACGCGTTTTTGAAGCACTCTTAATTGAGTGTTTTTTTTATTTTTAAAATTTTTTTTCATTTTTTAATTTGTTTTTTCAAAAAATGGGCGTTTTCTGAAAGATTTGTGGCATACTTCTAATACGCGAAAAAATGAATGTGTAAATTGAATTACAAATGCGGTTAAAATAATTTAACTGTTTTTTTTCAATCTCTAATACTTCCTAGCATAATTCCTATCAAAAATAATAGTAGAAAGGAAACGTTATATCATGAAAGGGCAGCCTAAAGTTTCTACTGAACAGAAACATTTAAATGAGAAAGAAATTCAATCTTGTTTTAGTTTTATGAATTCCTTCTGGGGGTTTGATCGCATGGTTTTTAACTTAGGTGAAAATCTAATTGTTGACATTGAAAAACTGATAGAATTCAAAAAAAAGAATCCTCATGAAGTTAAAAAATTTACTCACAATTCAAATCAGATAGAAGATTTAATTATCGAATCAAGGGAATTCGGAAAACTTGAAATTGGAAAAATTTATAAAAAAGAAAGCGGAGATACTGTTAATTATTGCTTACTCCAGCTGAATCATGGAGGTCTAAATTTTGAAACTCTCTCTATTTCAGCAATACGAAAGAAACTAATAAACGTTATAACAGGAATCAAACAGCAAACTGGTATTTGGATTATCCCAACTATTATTAGGGTTCACGAAATGGAAATCGCATTTACATTTGCTACTGATGCGATTATTCATTTTCAAACAAGAAATTTATTATTGAGGAGCTTATCTAATACATCTCAAGTAAATAAAAAAGTTTATACAAAATGTTCAACTTCTAAAGATCATCATATTCTTTCAAGTAAAAAAAATGAAAACTTGTTGCATGTTCTTTACGATAAAACAGCAAAAGCTGAACATAATAAACAGATTGAATTAAACGCATCTCGTAAATATCGCATCTATAGATACGAAATGACACTGAATGAAAAAAAAATTAAAAGTGAATTCCAGACTACTGACTTAGATAAACTACACAATGATCAGCTCTATTCATTTGTATATAGTGTAATTGAGAAAGGATTGTCCAACTTTAAGATATTGGTTCAAACTTCAGTAAGAGATACTGAAAATAAGTTAAAAGAAGTGTATGAAGAAAAAGGTAAAGATGAATATATGAAAATTTTTTTTGACACTCAGCTAAATCATGCTATGAATTATTTATATCCAATAACATTGGATGAATCTATTTTCTTATTTATTGATGTATCTAAATTTATAAAGCCAAAAAACTGTGCAAGAACTAAAAGAAATCTGATTAAAAGAAGTAGAAAGAATGATATAAAGAAAGAGAGTTATTATCTTTCTATTATGATTACATGGCAAGTACTATATCTCTTTCGCTTTATGCTAAATACTCTATCTCTTGTTACTATCCTTGATTTTGGTTGCTGCAAGGATAATCAAAATAATGAACTCCTTTCTTTTAAAATCCCTAGTTTTACAAATGAAAAAAAAGATACATTTTTTAATGAAATTATTCAAAGCAAGGATAAAGATATAGGTTCATTCCTGGATTCTTTTTTTAATAAACTTTGGAAAATAAATCTACATTTTTAATATAAATTCTGATTAAAAAAATGAAAAAGTATTAATACAGCAACGTTTTCCTGTTTTTTAAGTCTTCAACCCTTGAAGACTTAAAAAACAAAATCCAAACTAATAAAATTTAAATCTAATAGAAAGAAATAAACGGTACTATTCATGAATTTATTTATTCCAGACGAAGTGATTCGGCAATTTCAATTACTACTATCAGATACTGTTAAGAAAGAACTGGAAAAATTTTTGGATATTAATGAAAATTCCAATCAATTTTTAAATAAAAAGCAAACTTGTGAATATTTGAATATTTCCAACAATACTTTAGACAACTGGATTAAGCGTGGATTGCCTTGCATTAAAGTGGGAAAAACTGTTCGCTTTAGCAAAACAGAAATCAATCGCTGGTTACAAAAGCAATAGAAATTCTATGGTCATTTGTTATAATGTAACCATGGTATTTTCTAGCTCAATTCAAAAGGAGAATACTATGTCTATTACAACAACTAAAAACGGAACCTATCGCTTACGTGTTTATATTCGTGAGGAGGTTAAATCTTCGCTAGGTATTGATAAGAAAGTGATTGAAAAACGGTTCAAATCAAGGAATGAAGCAAAAAGATACGAACGAGAACTTCAAAATAAGATTGATAAAATTCTTAGTGGCGGATCTGCTTCATTAGAGAATAGCGGTTCTATACTCTTTTCCGACTTCTATAAAAACGTTTGGTGGGAATTCTACAAAGCAGGCCAGACTACTTCTACTGCTAAACCACCTTCTCAAGTAACTATAGATGGAACAGAAATTGCTTTTAGAAAACACATCTTACCTTTACTTGGGAATTATTCAATAGACTTTCTTAATCAAAATAAGCAAGTTGTACTAAATCTATTGACTCAAAAGGCTGAAGAATATGCAAATTTCAAAGTTATCAGGAGCTACGTTAACTCTATCTTTGACTGGGCAGAAGAATTAGAGTACATCGAAACTAATCGCCTATCAAAAACTATAAGCCGTATCAAAGCTACTAAGAAAATCAAGCTACAAGAATCTAAAAAAGATGAAGATTTATATCTATCTCAAGAAGAACTCCAAGCATGGTTTACAGCTTTTGAAAAAGATCTAGAGGCTGAAAAAATTCTATTCAAAGACTATGTATTGTTCTATACTACCTTCTTTTTAGGAGATAGAAAGTCAGAGAGCTACGCTTTGCAATGGAAACATATTGATTTCAAAAATCAACAAATTAAATTGGTTCAAGCCTTAGATCGATATAAAAATCGAAAGTCAACTAAAGGGAATAAAAAGACGATTTTTTCGATTCCACAAGAACTTACCGACTTGTTAAATTCTTGGAAGAAGCAACAAAAATCTGAACTGGCTTCATTTAACATCATGCAAACTCCTGAACAGTATGTTTTTACGTATATTGATACAAAGGGAAATGTAAACAGTTGTCTCCATGCTGATTATCTTAACAACAAGATGAAATCTGTTAAGCGTCGTCATCCAGAACTCGCACATGCAACCCCTCATAAATTACGACATACAGGAGCTACACTCGCTAAACAGGCTGGAACCTCTATGGAAGCTATTTCTGAAGCACTCACTCATAGTGATACGATTACAACTAAGACTTATGTGAACACTTCAAACGTAATCCCAATGACTGTTGGAGAAATTGCCTTTCGTAATCTTAAAAAGTAATGGTGTGAATTTTGCTAAAAATCATCAAAAAAACACTCCATGGTGTGAACCATGAAGTGTTTCGAAACGTTGATATAATCGTATTGATTAACGTTTTGAGAATTGTGATGCTTTACGAGCTTTCTTAAGACCTGGTTGGGCCACCACTTATTTCATCTAATTTCAAAGTTCTTTAAAATCAACGTTTTCATAAGTTTTCAAAAAATAAAATTTCAACTAATTTCAATCAGTTTGATTAAAATAAGGTAAACTTTCATAAAAAATAAGCAAAAATCGAACCAGAATATCAAAAGTTAACCTTATTTAATTTTCACAAAAATGAAATGATGAAACTCCTTTCTATAATATTCTCATCCCTAAAAATACTAGAAATAGTATAATCTTTTCTAGTTTTTGTGGAATACAAAACGCAGGACTACCAATCCTGCTTTTTTAATTATTTATTCCGAACAAATGCAAAAGTACTAATTCATCAAATGAAATAAACTCTATTTGCTGATAGATTCCTATATGATTTTTAACTTCCTCTGCTTTAGCTAATCCGACTGGTATATAATCCTCCATATCGATAAAACAGAGAATTTTAGATAAAACAAACTGTTTAATATTTAAATCAGTGAGGAGTAAAAAATCAGTTTTCACTTTCAACAATAGTTCATCTATTGATTTAGACCAGTTTTTAAAATAATCTACTATTGAAATTTCTCCCTCATTTAGGCTCTTAAGATACATTTTATTCTGTGTATTACTAGTCACATTTTTCCTTAATTTTGAAACTGAAATGAGCGGTTCAATACCTGTAGTTTTCTCTTGACTAGGACTATAGCTAGTTCTCAAATTACTAAAAGGTAAGGAGAAATGTTGACCATAATCCCTCAATAATTTTAACATTTTTATTTCATCTAATTTTTCAAAATTTAAAACTTCTTTCTTTAAATCAAAGCGGTTTTCCTGATTACAATACGATTTAATATTGTCAATAAATATCCTTCCAAACATAATATTTTGCATAAATAGATACTTGCAATCTCGATATATATCATTTAATTTTTGAGTGTCATTATCGTCAATATTCTCAATGTATTCTTTTATCAATTCTTCTGACTTCTTATAATTTCGATAACAATCAAAAATATTAGTATATTTTTTAAAAGAGATATTGTATTCCTTAAAATCTTGAAATTCATTCTCATTAATTTTCAATAAAAAATTTCTATCATAATTTGAAACAAAATAACTATACAACTTAACCCTCAATTATTTTCAGTCTCTCGATCCCATAAAGCGGTCACCATTTAAATGTATCACATACTATGGCAATTCAGATAACCAAACCTTTGTTTTCCAAGCAATATTTCCAAAGGATTTTAAAACTCGAAACTTCTCGGTAATCAGTTCCTTATAAAAAATAAGATATTCTTCCATAGACACCTTATTCTCATACTCTATTCCTAAAAATATATAATCTAAATCATAAGTACCGATCAGTTAAGAATTGTACTTTTTAACTCTGCTGATATGTCAAATGAAATTCCCGTGGTAGTAAATATAGAATCTAATAATATAGACTTCAACCATTCACTATGAAATATCTTGTTTAATTCTTTATCAAGTTTAATATTTTTTCTGAGATTTTCTTTTTACTCCATTTTTTATTTTTAACAATGGTAGCCAATCTTTCTAATCATTGCTCAACCATTTCATTATAAAGTTTATGCTCTGTAGTTCATCCACGATGTAACCCCAATTTGGGATAAGGGTCCATTCCCGTTGTCACAGGCAGATACATCATATTTGTTGCACCATGTATGCTTCTACCACTTTGTGCAAACATTAGATGATTTCTAAGCGACCATGGAATAAGATGTTGTCTTTGGTAGCCCCATCTCGTCATCGAAGTATTGGTTTTACAGGCAGCACGGCTGGTGTGCGCTATCCGTTACTCTTGTTTCTTCTTTCAGACGACCCCAGCCCGTATAGTTAAAGAACAAACATTTCAGACGACCTCAAAGAAGATAGTGAGGTCATCTGAAAATATCGAATCTTACTTTTTGGTTTTTTTCTTAGGATTTAATTCTTCTTTACGTTGCTTATAAAATTGCCAATATTTTTTGTCTTCTATGCTAAATGGATAATACCCGGCATCATTATAAGCAATATCGAAATATTTATAAGCATCATCATATTTTTCAATATCATAATAAAAAAGACCGCCTAATAGGTATGTTCCTGCATTAGTTGTTCCTAAATCAGCAACACTTAAAGCAATAATCAGCCATTCTTCAGCCTGTTCATATTTCTGATTTTTATAATATAAGTCGAATAAGGCAATCGCAACCATTGTAGTTGGATGCGCCCATTGAGTTACTGGCTTGGGTATTAGCTCAAATGCTTCTTTTAGTAATTTTTCTTGTTCCAAAAAAGATTTATTATAAGTTTCGCAAACTAAATCATTAATTTTTGATTCTAATTCTGGGTTAACTGCATCTAAATTCATAGCATACACCTCCTCAATAAAGTTAAACGATAATAAATGTAAATTTTCTATGTCAATTATGACCATAATCAGATTTCGGTCGTAGTGGAAGTAGTGGGTTTGTTGGCTGTTTTCTCCGTATTCGTTGATATGATTTAGACAGGCGAAACCACGTGCGTACCGTACATATCCTACGTCAGAACTGAAGGTTTTGTGTAGGCTGCGACTTGCTAGACCAGACCTACGCTTGTTGTTAGTTTTGCATAAATTAATAAGCAATATAAAACGTCTAAATAGTTGAAAGATGTAGATTTTAGCTTTTTCTGTATTTGAAAAAAGGGGACCTTACGGGGAAGGCTCGGCCTAATCACGTTTATTTTTATGAGACTGAAAATTTAGAGATACTTACACCATCTAATTCAAATGTGAAAATAATAGAAACTCCTCCTTCTGTTTTTATCTCACACTCATGTTCCCACTCTTCCCTTGATACAAATTCCCATTTAATATCGGCCAAAAACAAATATTTTACAAACTTTTCAATAGTTAATTTCCTATTAATTTTATATTTTTTAGCAATAGTTACACCTTTAAAATAAGGATCTATTGATAGTAAATAAATAACTTCATCCCTAAAACCAATTTCTAATCCCTTCCAAAAAATAGAAAAAGCACTTTCTATATTATCGTCATCGTATAACCATTTAGATGAATGTTTGAATTGTTTCAACTTTTGAAAATTACTATATGACATACCTACAGACAAATCTTTAAATCTACCTGTTTTTAAGAATGATGTGATATCCATAATTACCTCATTAACATTTTCCTAAATTTTTCAATTTCTCTTTTAGCTATATCCTTACTTCTAGTGTACTTTTTGGGTCATTTAAATCACCTTCAAAATCAGTCAGAGTCTTTTTAAGATGATCTTTTGCTAATGACATAATTTGTGAGTTGTCTTTCAGTTCAGAAATTAATTTATCAGCAGCTTTCAATTCTTTGGAAGTAGTACTTTTCATATCACCAAAACGTTTCCATACTAATCCTCGTTTATCATCTAAGGTTAAAAGGGCTTCTGTTACTTTTTTATTTCCTACAAAAATATCAACATGAGTTCCTTTTACGCTAACATCCGAAAATCTATATGGTTGCATTTTTGTAGTTGTTTTTGAAGCAAGGCCTAATGGGTTCACCCACGCCTTCGTATTCAGTCCAAAACCATATAAATTGTCTCCACTTTCCAACCCAACCGTAATAATCCCCAAACTAAACCAGATTGCAGTTCTTATCGGCCATCTCTCTTGGGATGCCGATTTGGTCGCAGTGGAAGTAACGGATTTGTTGACGGTTTACTTTTTTTCATTCAAAAGAAAATTTTAACATTTTTGATAACCGATTTATATAATATAGAATTGCCAAATGTTCATCTTGGTAACAATATTCTTCGGTTCTCAATCCTCTTTCAGAATAGAATATATGCCATTTTTTATTTTCTTCAATAATACATAATGATTCATCATTTACTTCATTGATTGAGTAACTATCTTCTGGTACTCCTTTACTTTGAAGATATGAATTCAATTCATTAATTTTTAACATTTTCCTATTTTACCTCTTTTAGATGCCCAGCTTCTATATATGCTTTAACAGATTTTGGCAATTCATACTGTGTCCCTAATTCAATCTCTCCGAACCACGGCATAACTTTACATGCAGCTACATTATTAATTGGTTTCAGCACCCTATATATGGTATAAGGCTTTTGATTAGAACTAGGAGGAAGGCTCTCATAGGGTATGGTGTTCCTACTGGAGACACAAAAGTTCCTCCTTGATAACCATACCTATCAACAAGGGTGCCAACTGGAAGTGTAATGCTCCTCACTTCACCTAAAGCGCCTCTATTGGGAGGCCAATATGGTGTGGGCAGATTTTTATTTAAACCTAGGACATCAAGCCACTTATTTGTATTAGGCGCAAACGCATACAGATTCGCCCCACCTATCAACCCAATCGGATTCTGATTCACACACCCTACGGCATGCAGGCTACGCTTGCTACCCATGTAGGCTACGCTTCGTCTGAAAGGTAGAACCCGTGTGTGTGCATACCGCACACCTTACGTCGGGATTGGAAGTTTCATGTGGTCTACGGCTTGCTTGGGCTACTTTACAGTTGATAATTAAATTTAGAAAATTATGTCTAATACTCTATTTTTTAAAATAAATTCTTTTTTTAAATGTTCTAAAATATTATCTAACTCTTCCTTGCTTAAAATTTGGTTGGTCTTAGTAAATTTTGCTGTTTTCGCATATAGGGAAAAGTGAAACTCATTATTTGGAAAGAACATTTCTCCTTCAAATGAAATTTCATGTCCATTTAAAGAAACAATTAACATACCTCTTGAAATTTTTTCAATTACGAAATCATCCATAGTAATTACCTTTGAAATATAACAGTTGAAATCTTTGTTTTAGGATCTATATTAGGATTGTTCTTCAAAGCGGGTAATTCTCTATTTTCCCATATATTTCCTGGTCGCATATCTTTGCCAATAACGCCTGTTACAGTACCAGAAGCGCATGTTGCATACTCTGATGAAATATCTTCCCATGCTTTAATGCTTGCTTGGTTATTTTGACCCCACGTAGGCATGATAATTTTTCTAGCTTCAATTAACATTTCTGATGTTGTTCCTCCATTAGATTTGGCAATATCGGCAGCAATATGTTCTCCACCAATACCATCTGTTCTACCTGACCAAAAAAATGCTGTGTTTGGTTCTGTTTTAACTTTGCTATTTTTACAGCATTTATTCAAACCTAGAGGATCTAGCCAATCTTACCCATTAGGCGCAAACCAATAAAGATTCTCTCCACCCATCAATCCAATAGGCTCCTGGTTTACAAACCGCCCCGCATCAGGCTTATAATACCTGAAGAAGTTGTAATGCAGCCCGTCTCGAGGTCGGCATACTGGTTTTCAGACTACTTCAAAGAGGTATCGAGAACGTCTGAAATGGTTTGAGTTTAAATAGTTTACTAAATTTGTTTTTTAAGAATTTTCTCTAAATAATCTGAAAAATTAGCTGCTAGAGTTAGCAATTCATCAGTGTCTTGATTGTAAATCATTACCGTTTTAGATGGGGAAATATAAATAGGATTTCCCCAGCCATCAGTGCCAATTATTAAATTACTTTTTCCATCTTTAAGATAATCGGAAAATTCTTTGTTTAAATCAATAATTGTATCTTCCCCAAGAAATTCGGAATTATGTATTCCATATATTTGAGCATCCCTAACGACACACCCACCAAATCTCATTGTAAATTCTTTAAAATCCTCATCTAACTTAACATTAAGTGATTTCTCTACATTGAGGACCTCATCATCAGTTGTTGGCTTTCCTTGAGCGACTGGATTTTTTTGAAAGAAAGCAATTAACTGCTCTAAAACAGATTTGTATAACATAAATACTCCTTATCAAACTAATAAGACTTACCTGCTTTTAGGTCTCTACGTCTTAACTCTTTTCTGAATCTATATTTCCAATATTCTCTACGGCAATTTCAAAAATCATGTCTGACACTGTCATTTCTCACACCTTTACCTTTTTGATTACTAATATGTTAGATAACTTTTACATTTATAGTGATTTTTCCATGCGGTGTATTCGCCTAACCACAAGAGGTTGCCGTCCTTATCGGTTATCTCTCTTAGGATGCCGATTTGGTCGCAGTGAAAGTAGTGGGTTTGTTGGCGTCTTTCGTCTTTCGTCTTCTTCGTTGATCCGGTTGTGTACCTGTGCGTACCGCGCACACTTTACATCGAGATTGGAGGTTTCATGCAGGCTATGGCTTGCTTTGAAATCTGTTTTTGAACGTAATGAACTTTTCATATGAATTCAATTGCTCAGCAGAATAATTTTCCATAATTTCAGCATTATCACTATCTGCAAGAGAAACATAAAATATTATATTTTTTATCTTATTTTTATCCATCTCAGTTAATGCTAATTTAAATCCTTCGATAATAGCATCATATACATTTGCTTGAACAACTTCAAAATCTTCATCTAATAATTTTTGAATATTATCTAAAATTTCTTGAATATTTTGGTTAAATATTTTATCAATTTCTTCGGGGACTTCACCTGTGCCTATTTCAAATTCTGAATAATACCATTTTACAAAAGAATGTTCTTCAACTGGCAGATTCTTCTTTAATTCTTTGTAATGAGAAATAGTGTTAGCAGCCCACCCCAGATATGAACAATAGTCATCAATATATAATGTATAAGCAAAAACTTCATTAGAATTATATCTTTCTGATACAAATTTAAATGTCTCTGTAACTCCTTTAGATACATTCTGGATTAAATCTTGAATTATATAATTACTTAAAATACTCATTTTAATTTTCCTTTTATAAATTTTTGTTATCAATCAGTTTCTATTCACATTTACTACGTGATCCGTATTTTCCAAAAACCTTACCACCAATTCTAGTTAATTGCTTACTCATGTATCTATCTGTTTGAGCTTTGTTATACTTAATTTACTATTTTTTTAATTAATATGGAAGTCCTTTGGTTATGCTGTTTACAGCATAGCCTTGAGTTATATTTGTTCATATAAAGTTAAATTCTTTTCTGTGCTTTTATATATATCTGTATAGAAATAAATTCTATTACCTTTTATCTCTTTCAGATAAACCAAGTCTTCGATACCACCAATATACTCAATTGATAAATCATCTAAATTTAATATTGCAAGCCTAAATCCAACAACCAAAAATCGTCTAATGAAAACTGGAATATATATTTTTCTATTGAAATACAACAAAGGCCCTCCAAAACCCTGTTCTTGAATAATAACTTGACCGTTAATGGACAAACTTCCAACTAAGGGAGAACCTTGATTAACTTCCATCAAATCAAGGTAACTGACTTCCCATTTGTCAAACAAAAAATTTTCTTGAAAATCTAAAGGAGTTTCATTCAAAATTTTTAACTTAGACATTTTTATATTTTTTCTTGTCAAAGAATTGAAATCTTCTTCTAATTCTACAAGGAGTTTACCAACCTCATTATTAAATGGCCAAGAATCAATTACTATCCGAGACAATAAAAATTCTTTTCCTTTTTTTTGTTGAAAAATACTTTCTGATTTTAGATAGTTAATCATGTCATATAGTTCATTTTTTATAGAAATCAACTGCTGTTTATTTGTATAACTATATTCATCACAATTATTAATCATTTTATCAATTTCGACTAAAACCATATTAATCTTTTTTATAAATTGCTCCTGATTCATTGTCTTATTAACCTTTCTAAGTCATTAATATATTTTTGTGTTTGTCCACCAGGCAACCCCAAACCTTGAGATGTAGCTTTTTCTTCAATAATAGTTGTTCCTGGTTTCACTTTAAATTGAGCAATATTATTCATGTGGTTTCATTTTGGTTTGACTGCGAGGCTACTTCTGGTAGTTTGGCACCATTTCTATGTGCCTTTTTAGCCCAAAATATGGCGTTTTCTTTATTTCCTTGTGTAAAAAATAAATCAGCTAAATTGGATTGGGCAATTAGATGTCCATTTTCTGCCGCGATCTCTAGCCATTTAAATTCTAAATCCTGATCTAAAGATACAAACATATGATACTGATATAATTTGAATGCCGAGTTTTTATCTCCATTAGTGGCGTTTTCTTCGAGAATATGAATTTCTTCATCTGAAATCCAATAAGTACTACCCGTTGATATGAAGTTAGTCATTTTCTTATTTCTTTCTGGATGTTGTTTACATGATATTAAAGGTGTTGATTTCCCGTTACTTGATAACCAAAGAAATTCATTTGGTGCTTTAACTGTAGTATTTAATTCATTAGCAAGTTGTTGTCCAAGAGGGTTTGTTCCTTCTGTTTCAGGTTGCCTGAAAATGTATTTCAGACGACCTTGCAAGATTGTTAGATCTTTAACCAACCTACGCCTACTTTTCTAGAAACCTTGGCTTATGTATTCCGATTAACAAAATAATAAGTAGATTTAGGAATTATTTATTAACTTTTCGAGATATTCAATACTTCTGAATAAATAATGTTCACCTATTTGCTGTATCAAATTTGATAAGCCCCCAAATAGTATTTTTTCTAAATACTTTTTAAGAATTATAAGCTCATCTTTTTTTAAGAGATTTAAAGCATGAGTGATGTTTTCTGCGGTAGGTATATTTATAATAAATTCTTCTATATTTACTGGAATATCATCATTTCCAATGCCATTGCTGATGCTATCAATAATTTTAGGCATTAAATAATTTATTCCTTCGGGTGAAAAAAAGATGAATGGTACTAAATTATGTTCATCAATAATAATTTTCTCTATTGGGGTATATTCGTAATACTTAAATTCATCTTTAAATTCCTCTATTTTATAGATGTTTTCTCGATAAAGTTTTTTGAACAATCCTTCTTTAGGATAATCTCTATAGGGAATTTTTAGGAAGGGCATATTTACCTCCATTATCTTAGATAACTTTTACATTAATAGTGATTTTTCCAGGCGGTGTATTCGCCGTACCTCAGGAGATTACCATAGATGTCGGTCCTCTCGCGCGGAATGCCGATTTGCTCGCAGTGGAAGTAGTGGGTTTGTTGGCCGCTTTCGCCTTCTTCGTTGGTCCGGTTGTGGACCTGTGCCAAGGGTTCGTGCGTACCGCACACACTTTACGTCGGGATTGGAGGTTTCATATTGGCTACGGCTTGCTACGTTGGGAATGAAGGTTTTGTGCAGACTACGGCTTGCTTTTCACGCTTTTAAATTCCGGTGGTGAATTTTTTGAAACTCATCCGAAATAAAATCTCCAAATTCTGAAAATGATTCAATAGGTAAATTAAAAATTTCTGGTTTACGACGAATAAGAAAACTTAAAATATGATAATGGCTATTAGGTGTTTCAAGCAACTCAATGCTCTTGAGTATTTTTTGCCTAGCGTCCTCTTCATCTATTTCTTGCTTGATGGAAAAGTCTGCATTGTGAGCCAATCCCATAGCGGGATTAATGGAAGTAATTTCACTTGGGGTTGGATCTTGGTAATTGGGATCTTGAGCAATTATCCGCCAGTCTGACTCTAGCTTTGATTCAAATAAGGTATGACAGTCTAAAACGGTTTTGAATAGGATTGGGTAATTTCCAGCATTTTTATAATCAAATGACTCAACTGGGCTTGAAGTAAACAAATCAAAAATTCCTACAGTGGCACCAAGTTTATTTTTAGCGATTATTCTACCGTAACCGAATAATTTATCGGCTATTTTAAAACAAAATAAATCACCATTCTTAAGATATCTATATAAAGTCTTGTTTTTTTCCCAATTAAATATTTTCATAATACTTTTCCTTTAACTATTGCTTTCTGTCTTTTGGCATCGTAGAGGCTATCTGAAAAGCAGAACCCGTGTGCGCGCGTACTGCACATGCTCTACGTCAGGATTGGAGGATTCATGATGGCTGCAATTTGTTAATTACTTTAATTTAGATATGTATAGAATGCCATTTCCCATCATAACTATCAAATTCTTTTACATTATCTAATTTCCAGAGACCTGTCTGTTTTTTGAATTTATAAAGTCTTTGTACTTCCATTCCAGCGTAAAGCACATCACTTTTTACAGTTATAGAGTTACCTTTTTCTTCAATTTCTATGATTCTCTCGTTATTTGGATTGAATGTTGGAGGGTAGTTAACAGTCATACATTCTAACTTTCCCATTTTTCTTGGTTTATCTGTTAGGTATTTATCGTATATTTCCTTTAGTGTTTGTTTCAATATCTCATCAGGAATATCTGTGCCTGCATCAATATGCTTATTAGCATTGTCTTCCCATTTATACATTTCCATCAGAAAACTATTTAATACTGTTGTAATACTTTTATTCATAATTTTCAATCCTTTTTAGTTTTGTTTAAGTCGTCTGTACGAAGAATAATCCACCAGATAGATCTCGATCTATAAAAATATATCCTATGTTCTCAGTTAGATAAAAAATTTCATTTACTTTTTCAGGTAGATCCATTCCTAAGATTTGACCTATGAAAATATATTTTTCTAGAAAATCATCACTCTCTTGTTGTAAATATTCAGGTTGTCCTCCTAAAAAACTCATTTCATCTGAATTCTCAATAGGATTAATTGGATAAAAATTATCTATGTTAAACTTGAACTGATGTTTATCTCCGATGATAACTTTCGTGTATCCTTGAATAGCATCGTCAATTTCAGTAATGTAGTCAAGAAAATAATCTTCTTTATCATAATAAGAAAAAACGTAAATTGCTTTATCTTTATATTCCATATTCTGAAAATCTGTTTTAAATTGAGGTGCAATAGTTAGTAGATTTTCAATTGGTATAAAAGCAACCAATGCTAACTCATGACCATCTGGCGCTATCACTTTATTTGAGTAGTCTAAATCTAGTCCAACTAATATACTATTTATATTGGGTTTACTATCTAAAAAGTTAAAATTAACGTATCCATTTTTTTTCATTTAAATTCTCCTAAAAATTTAAGGGCATTTCTTACCTGCTTTTTTCAATTTTCTAAGAAATTTCTTGGTTTCTTTTCTTAATTGTTTTCTTAGAGCTTTAGTTTCTTAATCCTCCTTGAGCAATATCAATCTCTCGATGTATATCAGTGAGTAGGTTAGTAATAGACATCCCATTTTTTTGAGCAAGTAGAGCCCATTTTTCCGCTTCGTTTAATTTGTTTTTGTCTTTACTGTCTTGGTAATGATCAAAGAATATATAGGCCAAATCATATTGTGCTTGAGTATTACCTAATTCGGCTGATCGAATTAACCAAAATATAAATTTATCATTGTTAAATTCATAAAAAGCAAAATAATTAGCTAATTTTGATGCTGCTTGACTATTGCCAGAGGAAGCATCAATTTTTAACTTTTCCAGATCAGTTTTAGAAATATACATACTGTCATTTATTGAAATGTTGGCATTAGATTTCATGTCTCTATCCTTACTGTATGAGTTATTATAAGACGTTAGAAAAATACTTTAAAAAAATAAATTTAAGGATTTTATGGCTTAAATGTAATATATTTACCTCCATTTAAAACCTCTCCTGTAACTGCACTAACATTTTCTGTTGCACCACGTTTAGGTGCTTTTAATTCATTAGCCAATTTTTGAGCAAATGAATTGTCCCCTTTTCCTGTTTGACAAGCAACTAATGTTACTGGTTTCCTTTGCACAAGGTTTATGTCTACTCCAGTTTTTGAACAATTATCACATTTGTTCATTAGTCCTAATGGATCATTCCATTTCGTTGTATTAGGTGCAAACCAATACAAATTCTCCCCACCCAACAACCCAATAGGATCCTGATTCACAAACAGATCCGCATCAGGCTCGTAATACCTGAAGAAGTTTCATACTGGATACGGATTACTTGGTTGTACCCAACCTGTGTTTTTGGGGTGCGCGAGCTAGAACTAGTTTTCTAAATAATTAAACAATCCTTTTTTTACTAATAGAAAGTCTTCTAAAGAAGATGATATTTTTTCTAAGGAGTCTTCACTCATTACTCCCATGCCGACAGCAAAAATATTTTGATTTTTATTATCCATCAGAATGGCAACCCCTCCACCATTATCTCCAATCATAAGAAAATTCGGCAAATATTCTTTTACTTCATAGTCAATATTCCTTTGTTGGATATCCTCGGCCTCCAAAAGGGTTATCTCATCTCCAAATAATCCATTGCTTAGTTCTAAAAATTGAAGATATGAAGGATATAAACTATGCCACTCTGGAGGTAACATTTTTATAGCTTGGCTAGTAGCAGGATCATTTAGAGTATATAAGGCTTCTAATTCATGTTTATTCATTTTAAAGTGCTCCTTGTTCTTTGAAATACTTGTAACTTTGACTTAGTGCTTGTTTAATTTGCTTGGGGCTCAATCTGCCATGGGAATCCACGTCATAGGTTATATAACCTCCAGGTCTTCTTGCTGAAGGATGTTTTTTATTTAAGCATAGTTTAATTTAAAAACGACAAGCTTCCCCTCAGGATATTTACCTTCCCATCCACAAGGCCAAAATCCTTTAAAATAAGCATCTTCTATCATATTCCAAAAAGGATGATTTTTCTTATATTTGTTATTTAAATAACAATTAAATAAATCGGCATCTATATCACTAAATAAACTATCTTTTAATCCCTCCTCTAAGTTCAAGGAATTTAATTTTTTTTCAATTGCAGGAACAGCATATTCATCCCAAAAATTGTCATCTTCATCTGTAGATAGCTTTAAAATTAGTGAGTTCGATTCACGCGAATCCGCCCAAACAGTCTCTAAATCATACTGCTGATTTGCATATCTTTGTGCTACTGAAATATCTTGAATAATTTTCCATCGGCTGTTTTGAAAATTACCTGATACTTCTAATAGATTATTTTTTATAAATTCTAACATTATATTCATAATGCTACTCCTTATTATGTTAAATAATTAATCCAATCTTGTTTTGTTGTCAGTTTATATAAAGACATACTTCCTGACTTAAGTGCCTTATGAATTTTGGATTGTAATAATTGAATTTTTCTAGCCTTTCTCTATCACATTTAGAATTTTTATCAATATTATCTACTATTTCCATAATTGTTTGGTTATATCCTCTATGATGTAAGCGTAGCGGCGGTTAAACGCAACTTAGCAAAGGTCGTCTGAACAACAGAAACCACGTACCTGTTCTACACACAAATCTACGTCAGGAATAGGAGTTTCATACAAACTAGGACTTGCTTCTGCTCACTTACATAAAAGTACAAGAGCAAACATAGCTATATTTAGAGATTACAGTAAATTTATTATAGATAATTCAAGAATATCTTTCGTTGTTAACTCTCCAATTTTCTTTTCAATAAGAGACAACTTCCTATTTTTCACTAATTTGTCATCATGGAACGCATATTCGTATATTTTTCTATTCGTTTTATTATAAACATATCCATAATAATCATTCTGCTCATTCTCATCTTCAACAAAATTCATGAAAAATAATTCATCGTCTTTTTTTAATCTTTCCATTACTGCACTGTATAAATTTGGTATCTCATTTACTACAAAATTTGTACATTCTAAAACACTTTCCAGTAAAATTTCAGATGTTAATTCTTTAGGCTCCATTGATTCAACTCCTATCTTTTTAAAGAAGTAATTACTCTACGCAAAATTCCCATCTTTCTAGCTCCTTTCTGACACCTTCAGACATTGCCCCCATGACTCTTGTAATTCTATTCAATAGATCCGGATCAAAATGCAGCTCAAGCCAAACCAGATTGCCATGAATGTCGGTCATCTCCCTCGGTATGTCGATTTGGTCGTTGTGGAAATAGCTAAGGTAGTGTGCTTCGTCTTGGTTGTTGTGAAAGACTTGATCCAGCGGTTCGTAGCTGTCTTGGTCGGTGTAGATATAGGTGTAGCTGCCTTTGTAGGTATACTCCTGAAGTAATCGCGTTCCGTCCCAGACGAAGTGGGTGCGTTTGAGCGGTAGTCCGTCCACTGCGAGTTCGTAGGCGGTTTTGGCACCGAGTCCGTCGATGTGGGCGGTCAGTTGGTTGAGGCAGTCGTTTTGCCCTCTCCCACGAGAGAGTGAGTAGATGTTGGGATGGAAAAAAGTTCATCCAACACTTTTTTGATTTATATTAATCCTAAAAAAAGTCTGAATTATTTAATTCCTTCCAGTCTTCCAAAGAATAAAGAAAAGGCAAAGAAAAGTTTTCCAATATTTTTTCTTTTAAATTTTCTGACACCATGAATGCTCCTGAATAATTATAATTGGTAGACAATAAAATATCCTTATCTGAATTAGTAAATGCCTCCAGTGAAAAATTATCTTCATCTAATGCTAAATCTGGGTAAACAATTTCATCCTGAATTTCCCAATCAACTATTCTTACTAAATAATAGACTTCGTTCGTCAATAACTCTCCTTTTGTATTGACAATAATTGCTTTACTCATTCCAAAATCATGATCAAACCCGTATTTTTTAATAAATTCCAAAAAACGCGCTGACATGATTAAGAAATCATTATATGGAAGAAAATCAAAAGTAACACCTCTTGCTTTCTTTAAGCAGACATAAACCTTTTCAGGCATTGGAGGAATTTCTTGTCCCTTTACGAACCAACTCCATGGAAAGTCAAAATCAGGATGCGTTTTTTTAGGGTTAAACTTCTCTGATATACCTAGAACACCACTGCCTACACGTGGTAACCCCATTTTTCCCGCTTTATCCATGCTTTGTAGGGCATATCCCCATACTAGTAATTTTTTCATAAAATCCTCCTAATCTAATCGTTTTGGTGAGTTAGTAGATGAATATCCTCCAACAGATATGGAATTACTCAAACGTTTTTTTAACCTTTCTTGTAAATTTCGTACACGCCGTCGCGCTTGTGCCTGTAATCGACCATGATATGGTTGCGGTAGGCGAAACCGCTAGTTTTTTGCCTTCACGTCCATAAATGGCGGTTAAATCGCTGTTTGCCAGAATCGACTTTGGCAAACAGCAGCCGTTCGCCGCTGTCGGGGGTGGCAATTTGGTAGAGGTCGTCTGAAAATTGAAAAACCGCGTGCGTGCATACCCCCTACGTCAGGACTGGAGGTTTTGTACAAGCTAAGGCTTGCTAGAAGTTTCATGCAGGCTACAGCCTGCTACGGTTTTCCCATTTATAGAGACTGTATTATTTCTATGTATCTGTCTAATTTTTTATCCCAAAAAATGTATAGATAAGTAGTATCATGCTTCAACTTTGTTATATCTAACTGCCCTAGAAACATTGCAGGAATATTGTCGACGATAGGCCAATCAGGCTCCTGTAACCATTTGGGATATTTATCCATACAAATGAAATGTTCCTTAATAATCTTTTTTAAAGTGGTCGCTGTCTTAGGTTTGTACTTATCATACAAGAAATTTAAATAACCCATATCAGCAGGTATCCAGTTAGGAATAGCCTCCAAAATTAAATCGAATTTTTTTTCTGTCGTTGAATTCGAAGAGTACGGGATATGCTTGTAATCTAAAATTTCCCTGAAAATATCCATCAAATTCAACTTTGAATCAAGAGATGTCAAATCCTGACTAATTAAATATTCATAAGTGGAATTACTATTCATATAAGGTTTGGCTTTAGTACTTTCCAACAGGGAAATTAATTCTTGATTGGAAGACAACGCCATTTCCAATTCTTCAGTTGATAATTTTTCTTCCACAAAATTCTTTAAAATTTCTATTGCTTTCATAGCTAATCTCCTAGATTCCTATAAGGGTCAAGCGCTGCATGTCGTTCTATAGTTACTTTTCTCAAATTAAAAGGACTATGCCTATCTGCACGACATAAGCGTTGTGGCACATGATGATGCAACTCCATGGGATTTCCATTTGCATTTAAAGGAGCACATCCTCTTTTTATTCTACTCATATTTGCAGGAGAAAATTCTCCTGTACTTTTCGAGGCTAAATACCTATTTTTCCAGTATCTTGACCTAATAACATCCCAAGATGGCATATCACCGTTAGGTAATGGTTAATCAATACGCTCGCCTCTTTTCCAACGTTTGAATAAATTCTTTAACAGCGGTTTAGGTTTATTTGGTTTTTTTTGTTGGTCGGGCACATTCCCCAAACATCAAGCCATTCCTGCGCATTCGGAGCAAACTGATACAGATTCTCTCCACCTAACAACCCAATCGGGTCCTGATTCACAAACCGTCCGGCCTCTGGCTCGTAATAACGCATCAGATTGTAATGCAGCCCCGTCTCACGGTCGGCATACTGGTTTTGTAGGCGGAAAGGCTGGTATGCGCTATCCGTTACCTTGGTTTCTTCTTTCAGACGGCCTTGTGATATGCTACAAGAATAGGCTCTAGCTTATGTTGTCAAGTAAATAATCAAAAAGCTGATTTGCAATAAGTTCAGAGTGAGTATTTATAACAGGAAATTCAAAGTAATAATATTGTGATTCATATCGTTCTGTTATATAGTCAGGGATTAAAAAAAATTTATTATAACAAGAGGATATTTCTCTTATGGAGTTAGAAACTTCTTCTAATTTATTGCTTATATTAGTTATATCAAAAAATATTTCATTAAAATTCCTATCAATATTATTAACTGTAATAAAAGGATATTTATTTTGATTGCATAATTCCCAGTGACTGGTAATATCAGAAGCATTTTTGTAAATGAATTTATTCATAAAAACCTCTTTTTAAATTTATAATCAGTAACATATGTCATTTTTCCAGCTTTATCAAATTTTGCCATATAGTGAATAGTAACCCCATCTATTTTTTCTTCTGTTTTATTCCAACTTTTCCCTGTATAACATCGATCGCCAATTTGGTCCGCCCTAATTATCACATTTCCTTTTTCAGATCGCTTTTTGACTTGAACCATAATTTTTCTTTCAAGAGCATTCCGAGGATTAATTCTACCTGTTGATTTAGTAGATACAAATTTAGGGTTTAGAGAAGAGGCTTTCTTTTTAAGCCCAAGAGGATCAATCTACTCCGTGATATTCGATGCAAACTGATACAGATTCTCTCCACCAAACACCCCAATCGGATCCTGATTCACAAACCGCCCCGTCTCAGGCTCGTAGTACCTATAGAAGTTACACTGCAGCCCCGTTTCACGGTCGGGATGTTATAAATAAAGTTGAATAGTACTTGTTATTTTTTTTTGTGTTTCGACACTAATTTCCTGGTTAAAATTTTGGATTAATTTTAAAAAATCCATAATTAAGTTGATTTGAGTAGTGTTAAATATCGTACTTTCATTTCTTAGGGCAATATATAAAAAGTCAACAACGTAACCATATAAATAAAATTTAGATAAATTAGAAAAAATATATTTTAAACAGCAAGGAGTAAAATATAATAAAGCCTTATTAGTATAGGCTTGCCACTCTAGTGATTCAAGTATTGAGAGAAAATCATCGTATGTTATCTCAATCCAAGTTTTAGTAGATAGTTGCGTTATAGAAAATATATAAGAGTTGTCACTATCATCAAAACTTATGATGTTATTTTTATCAACTTTGAAAACTGGAAAAGTAGGCCCAATTTTTTCCTCTAGATAATTTCTTTCTTGTATATATTTTACTTCCGTTAGAAAGTTTTCAAATTCACAACATAGTCCTAAGTCTTTGATAAACTTGGAAATATATTCTAAAAAATCATGAATTATATTGATTTCATTTTTGGTTAAAGATTGCAGTAAATTAAATAGTTCACTTACTTCTCCTTGGGATATGTTGGAATAATAGCTAAATAATTCTATGAAACAATCATTATCTATACTAGGATTTTCTATCGAGCTTAGTAAAAGTGTATTTAAATGTAAAGCATTTTCATTTTTTTGTTTATCTGACATTTGATTTTTAATTAATAAAATTAGATTATTTTTTTTCATGTCTTACTTTCTACATTTTAAGATATGGCAATATTTGCAGGAATACTTTTCTTAATTAACTCTTCTGAATCTGCCGCGGCCTCATTAATTACGTTTACAACTTGTTGTAGTGATTCTACACTTTGAAATACTAGTTCTTTACTCATAAAAAATCCTCTTTATTTTATTATTTTAATTATACCATGTATAAATTGAAAAACTGCAACATAAAAGTTACAGTCTAACAATATTTATCCAAAAACAGTGTAATGAATTATACCCTATCTTTTATCATTCACGAGCAATACTCACACATCAACGTGTGCTTACGTCTAGCTTTTCTACTAAAGTTAATTTTTGGGTATTAGAGGAATTGAAGTATTCTCTTTCTAATCTATAGTTATGCCTATTCTGTTCGAGTTTCAGCTAAATATATTCCCCATTCAGCTAATTCTTCAGGCAAATCATAAACAGTTTTTCCATTACTTTCATAGATTTCAGAGATTCCTGGTGAGGTCTTAGAAAAAGTTTTCCAAGCTGTCACTAGTTCTTCTACAAATTGAATATTATGAGCTTCAAAAAAGTCATTAAATTTCGATAGTTCTTTACTATAAATTGTCACAACATTATAGCTATCAAGCATGATCTCATCATGACTTTTATGCCCACCAAATCCAAACTTACTTAGTCCATCATTAACAAGCAAATCACCGTATCTAATCAACAGTGCTAGACATTCCTCTCTTGAACAACCATCAATATAATAAACATCCTTATGGGATTCCTTAATAATATTCTTTGCTATCACTTTTTCTCTATCAATACTGACAGGCAATTCCAAAATAAAAAACAAGGGCTCGTCATGAATCACAATAAAGTGTTGAAAAATCTCTAATATTTTTTCTGCGTGTACATTCGCCATCAAATGATGTTCAGTTAACTTTGTAAATGATTCAAACAGGTTTTCTACCAAGCTAACTTGGTGACCTTTTACTAAATTCAACATTACACTTCCTCCAGAAAATTAAAACAATATCCACGTTTATAATCTCATTATATCATTAAAACCCAAAAAATGACTGGAACTTCCCGGTCACAGTCTCTTATAAATCTACTTCAGTTCCTTCAAGGAAAGTTACTACAATTTGTCCAGTTTCTGAAATAGATTGATAGCATGTCAGACTATAGTATCCAGAAGCCATACTTGAACTATTACTCTGATTCTTACCCTCTATTCGATTAGAGAAGCTACCTTCACTCTTTTCATTCTCCCTTTCGTTCAAAGGTTTCTAATCTTTTACAAGCAGTGATACCGCCTCAACGTGGGTTTTAGAGGACTAAATGAAGTCTGAATTGCCTGATAGAGATGTAGTATTGATTAAGCAATCAACAAATAATGTACAAAACAAAAATAAAGTACACTGCTTAATGAGTGTACTTTATCCTTCTAATTCAGTTTTATCAATGGTTTAGATCTAGTTAAGTCGATTAGTTAAATGAATTTAGGCTATTGCTTTTTATAACGACTATAAATTGTATGTTCAATGCTATAATTTATCTTCCGAATCTACTTCTTCATAATTTATCGGAATTAAAGCAACTTCACTGCTTATAGTAGATTGTTTTTCATTTTCACTTATTTGAATGGCATTTTTGAGTGAAAAAATAACTTCTCTTACAAGATTTAATAAATCTAATGCAAACTCTTGAAGTTCAAATTCAGTTAGATACAGTCTGGTTTCATTATTATCTTCATTATCTTCACTTCCATTAAAAATATTCAATGTTATATTAGTAAATCTGTGCTCTAAATAATTTCTAATAATTTTCAATCGCTTTGAGTTTGGATTAGCTGTTAAAGAATTATCACCATTATCAAAATCTTTCTCTATCCAAAATATAGATGACAGACCAATATTCTTATCCAACATTTTATTTAAATCACTATTTGATCTCCAAATTGAATGGAAATTTACTTGTCGAGTTTTAATTTTTAAAGAATAATATTCATTTATAAACATAGCTACTTTATCTAATAATGAATATAGTGTTTTAAAAGATGCTTTTAATCCTTCAACTCGGATAGAGTATTGTACATAGTCTAGACAATCAATAAGATAAACATTCTCATCAGCATAATGAACCGAATCAATTTCAATGCTATTAAAACAGAGATAACGCGCATAAACATATTCTTGCTTAATTTGATTAAACATAGAAATATATTTGTTTAAATCTTTATCCGATTGAAATAATAAACTTGGTAGTAAAAGATTATCATCATATCTATTTATATCGTCAGCTTGTAAGTCATTAAGTGGATTAAGATACAGCCCGTTATTCCAACACCATTCGCGATACTTTTGTGAATTAGGATTATAATCGATGGTTTTACAAGAGCATTCATCTAAGTCTTTATAATTAAGATATTGTTCGTAAAGTTCAATAAATCGCTTTTCTGCATAATCAACTCTGTTTGGATCTGAAACAGTTATGCTTGTTTCTATTAAATTTTTAATTTTTTTAATAAAGTGGAGGTGTTCGTTATCATTCAAAAAATTACGATAATGATCTAGACAAATAGCCAAGTTACCACTAGCCATTGTGAATCTTGGATTGATTTGTATACATTTACAATACATCTTAATAGCTAACTGCTTTCTACCACAAGCATCTAATAAATTTGCGTAATTAGTGTAAAGTGAACATAATAATGGGAAAACAAACCTACTGTTCTCAGAATTTATATCAACGTTATTTGAAATTTCTATAGCTTTTCTTAAGTAATAAATTTGTTGAACTGTAAAATCGGTATCTATGTTGAAAACTAAGTTATCACTTAGTTCAAATATATCAGCGTATGCTGTCCCAATAGAATAAAATAATTGAATTTTGGAAATATCATCAATAGTGTTTTCCATATTTTTTCCAAATTCTATTAGTCTATAGATTTCCTCTATATTTTTATGTTTAAAAGCATTATCGAAATCCATTGACAATTTAAGTACACTATGATTAATTGGATTATTTGTTAACATCTTCACCCCAAACTAAATATCTCGATTTTAAATTTGATTTTCCTTTATTTTCCTGTTCTTCAACTAACATATCAGATAAAAACTCTTTTATCATGTCCCAATTAAAATTCTCTTTAAATCCTCTACTACCATCAGAAGGAACATTTAATGAAAATGTTGCAAATACGGTTTCACAAGTTCTTCTTGGAAATTTTGCTAAGTAAGAATCAAAAAATGAATTTGAATACCTATAATGATGGCTATGAATAAAGTCTTTCCATGTATTTAGCATAGTCTCTTCGTCTATAATATCTATTACGGAAACTTCTTCAAGTGGTCGGTCTTCAATATTTCCCCATGCTTTTTTCATTAAATTAACAGCATCTACATCGCTCTTAGGAGCACTGTATCCAAAAATAGTTAACATATATGAATGATCGACAAAGTAATCTAATGCTTTCCAACACCAATTTATGTATCCATCGGAAGAATAGTCTTTGTTTTTTACGGGATACAATAATTTTGTTGGATTTAATTTTTTATAACATGTTGGGCAATAGTAATCTACTGTTCCAAACTCAGTATGTTCTTCACAAAAACCGACAGCTACATTCCCATGTAAACAAAGAATTTGTGGCAGGTTCAGAGTAATTTTTGAACAGCGAACATAAGCTTGTATAAGTAAAGGGTCCCAATTAAACGTAGCTATGCAATCTTTATTAGTTAAACTTAATATTAAAAGATCATAAATTGTTGGTTCATCAGGTAACTCCAACGAAGCAAAATAATCATAGAGTCTTTCTTCTAGTTTTTTAACTATTTCGGAGCACTCTTCTCTCTCAAATAATTCTGAATAGATATCTTCTAAATTTTCGCTCTTTGTCTGTAATTCAACACCAGCAAGAATTTCTTCTAAATTTAGTTTTTTTAGCAATCCATTCATAACTGAAGAACTTTTGCCGTTTTTATCACCATCTGGAATTGCTGCAATAGTAGCACCAGCACCTAGAATAACTGTGTGCGATCTCATGTCATTTCTCCTGAAAGTCTTTTGACACTATTATACCACTGTATCTACTTTATTTATGCTTCAAATACTAATCTTATAACTATAAATATTTTAAATAAAATGTACAATTGAACCACCACTTCTTCTACCGTTACTAGAGTAAAAAAATGTACAAATCAATTTCTTCGATTAGCTGATATTATGCACTAGCAAACATACAAAATACCATTCCAAAATAATGTACAAAATAAAAATAAAGTACACTTTTTAAAGAATGTACTTTATGCTTCTAATTTAGTTGTATCAATGGTTTAGGTCTTGTTTGGTCAATTGTACATAAACTTTTAGTTTTTAACCAAAAAATTTTTATAACCAAAAATTTTTTTAAGCCAATTATACTCAATTATGTACTTTATTTAAGTGAAAACTAAAAGTTTTTCAATTGTACATTCATACAAAAACACGACTCATGCATCATGGCCGTGTTATATTTGACTTAAACTAGTTAGCTAATCTCTTACTTAATTTAAATCAGACTTTTACTTTCTATTTTGGATTTCCCATAAGGTCTCCTAACTTCATATTGAATATAGGACTCCTGAATTACTTCGATAAAAAAGTTAACTACAGAAACAACGAAATTAAATTTGTTTTTTGCGTTAAAATGATGCGCACATTTAGAATAAAACAAGTATTAAACTTACTACAAGTTTAACATAGCGAAAAAGAGGTGTAAAGAATAAATACTCTGAAAAGCTTGTATACATTTTAGATTCGTGCACAATTATGTAAATATTGTAAAACAATTTCAAAATGTGGTAGACTAGATATGAATTTTGATGGACGATAATTAGGTCAGAGAAAAGGTTACAGATGGAAAAATTAGTTTTTATCGGAATGCTAGTGTTCTTGGCATTTGTGTTTATTGGAATATTGTTTTGGCTGCGTTTTAGAATGAAGAACACCTTTGAGAACGGTGTTCCAGTGTACGATGCCCCAGCAAATAATCAGACTAGGACGAGTAAGCTAAGCGCAGGAGAGTATGCAGTGCACATAATTTTAATACTAATTAGCGCTGTAATTGCCTTTAAGGTCATGAGCATGTTCCGTCATGGGGCGGCGCCAATTGGTGCTGCTATAATCACGCCTTCTATAATGTCGCTTTTCAATGCACGAAGGAGGACCGGGAAATCTTGGATAGGTATCGTTGCAGTGCTTATGGTATTCGTGTTTTTGATGTTTGTATATATAATTATAGGTCTACCTGATAACGCACCTCCACTTAAAATTGACGGAACTGAAATTCATCTTACAGAGACTAAGATTTCGGATTTGATAGACAAGGAGTTTGAAATTTATGTGTCAAATGGTAGACATGATTATCCTAATTATAACGAGCTTTTGACAACGGGAAGCTATACTAAATACCAAGGAGCTGGGGTTAGCGTACCAAACGGCTTTAAGTCCTATGACTCAGCAGTTACGCGATCCACCTATCTTCTTGTAAAGAAGAATGTAGTTCTCGGATGTATAGGTGTTTACGGAGATAAGAGGAAGAGTACGGAGCTGAAGGACTGTGTAGTTACGCAGGTTTGCTTCGATTCTGAGTGCACAGCTGTTGCCAAAAAACATGGAATTTCATATAATATAGATGGTATAGATTTGCTAAAGAAGCTTGACGAAAACGAGTTCACGAAAGTATTTGGGAAAAAAATATGGCTGACTCCAAACGAGCCAAGAGATGAATATTTGGGTCATTATGGCGTGCAGTGGGGAGCAGGTAACAATGAATTCTTTTGGAATCATTATTTTATGAATTTAGACCTTGATTCGAATAATGATATAGTTAATTTTAATTTTAGTTCCAAGATTGCAGCTGAGCGATTGGAAAATTAGCAAGGATACTTAGATAAAATGAAAAAGAAAAAAACGCTAAACAAGACAAAGTATGCCATTTATCTTCTTGTTGTCCATCTTATATGCATACTTTTCACTATAAGCAAAATAATGATACCTTCATGGGGACGCTGGTTAGAGACAACACGCTTTCTTTGGACAAGCTTTCCCATCTATGTATGTATACTAATAGCCATTTTTCCAATGGCATGTTTTTGGCCTTATTTGATTAGTGCAGATTTTAGGCCGGGTACATCAAAGACAATACTTGCGACTTTCGGCCTAATAGTAGGTAACGTGACTCTGATTTTGATATATACGACTATTTTGCACAAGGTATTATAGGTATAAAAAAATCCCTTTATAGGGATTTTTTGATTGCTTCAAGTAGCTCGTCATATTCTTCAAATGCTGGAACCTCTGGGTGATCCTTCTTGATTGATTCGGTGCTTCTAAACAAGAATCCTTGTGGGTGTCTCCTTGAAAGAAGTCGGTTTAATCGACGGTCAAGGCAGTTGATGACTTACTAGAAAATTGTTCTCAACCCTATGTTTTAGCTGATTTAGCTTATCTTAGCTATGAACTCAGAGAACAGTTGAAACAGAAAGGTTACCATCTTTGGATGCCTTTATGTCAAAAATATGGCAAGAGCTAAACAACATAATCATTGGAAACTAATGGCTATGAGACGGACTATTGAAACTCGATTTTCAGAACTTTGTGCTTTTTTTGATGTCGAACAAACACTAACTAGAGGCTTAACAGGATTGTAGTTGAGAATGGAGCAAATTGTACTGACTTATAATCTGAGATACTTTGAGATTAACTAGCACCACGAGTAAAAAATCTATATCTTACTATCAATAAGACCTTAAATGAGTAGCAAAAAATGTACAATTGAACCACTACTTCTTCTGCACCTATTAGAGTAAAAATGTACAAATCAATTCCTTAAATCAGATGATGTTATGAACTAGAAAACATACAAAATATCACCCCAGAATAATGTACAAAATAAAGTACACTCTTTAAAGAATGTACTTTATGCTTCAAATTCAGTTGTATCAATGGTTTAGCACTTGTTAAGTCAATTGTACATAAACTTTTAGTTTTAAAAAATTTTTCTAGAGCTAATTATTCTTAATTATGTACTTTATTTAAGTGAAAACTAGAAATTGTTCAAATGTACATTAACTTTTAGTTTTTCTATCAATGTTTAAATAACTTTTACATAAACTTATAATTTTCTCTAAAATCAATAAAATCCAAATCAACAAAGTGATTTGGATTTTTAACTCTCTATTAAATGTTCAAAATTATTCTAAATACTATTTAATAAGTTTTATACTTAACTTTGCTAGACATTACTAGATAACACGATGCAACAATAACAATAATTCTGATTAGATACATTCCGTAATGGTCGTCACTCGTAGTCAATTGAGAAAATACATTAATCATTGAATGTGTCATCACACAAATCCAGAGATTTTTTGTTTTAAAATAAAGAGCTGAAAGAATAAACGAATTTGTCAGCAACC
Source organism: Streptococcus sp. HMSC062D07 (assembly GCF_001814215.1). Lineage (NCBI taxonomy): Bacteria > Bacillati > Bacillota > Bacilli > Lactobacillales > Streptococcaceae > Streptococcus > Streptococcus sp. HMSC062D07. Next base: position 319,211 of record NZ_KV815334.1, on the reverse strand, counting down.
CAAATAAGAAAGGTACTATTTGAAGGATGGCTAGAGAACCATCTATATAAAAGAACAATAAATGCCAAATTGACCATATGATAAATGTTAAAATTGTCGCTTGAAAATAGTGGAACTTTTCTTGTAAAAGTGGCTGAAATACATATCTCCAACCAATTTCCTCCAAACCGCCAAATACAATAAACTTGAAAAACATCAGAAAAGGAAGATACCAGATAAATTGTACGATTTTCCCCCAAAAAAATAGAAAAGAGAAATCAAGAATAATAAGAAAAAATGCTAATAAATAATGTTTGTAACTGGTCTGAATGTTAAAAAAATCTTTTATTATTTTCTTTAAATCAATCTCATAATAGCAAATAGCAGCAATGCTACCCCATAAGGCTGTAGAGATTCCACCAATCATTACTCCGAAAATATTTACTAGAACAGAATGAAACCCATAATGATTGCAGAAAAATACAACTAAACAAACTAATAATAATTGACTAAAAGTCCCAAGTAAATAAACTGAAAGAGCTTTATTTCTACTCATAGCATCTCCCTTTGGTTATAAAAAACAGTCTAAGAGTTACATTGTAAGCATAAATTAAATTATGTAATAAATATATCCTCTATTCTTTTTGTTTCTAAATATACATAACTTAAATTATGTTTTTATAGTAATAAATCTTTCACTTTTCCAATTTCACTTTTTGGAATCACGAGATGAATCATATCACCTAGATACATCCTTGTAGATCCATTAACTGTCTTACTTTTCCCATTATGTACTTGGGTTGTGATGAGTACGTTGTGTGGTAAATTGAGTTCATGTACTTGCTTACCAGCTATTTTGTCTGATACTGGAATTTCAATTAGGGTAATTTCTCCATCATCAGTTGCTGTTTCAGGTAACATTTTTTCTAGCATAGCTTCATAGACGGGCGCCCCTTTGAGCAGATCCATAACAATATAAGCAACTAGGGTAACCATCCCTAAAGGCATTAGATTTCGGATATCTCCGACCATCTCAGTCACAAGAATCATAGCTGTCAAAGGTGCTTTTGAGATAGCACCAAAATACCCACTCATCCCCAGAATTACAAATATAGGAAATTGCTGCTGGCTAACGAGGCCAAGATTGACACAAATAACACCGACCAGAGCACCAAGTAAAGATCCTAAAGCTAAAATTGGTAGGAAAATTCCACCAGGAAGTCCACTTCCGTAACTAATCATGCTCCAGATAAAGCGAATGATGAAGTAAAGGAAGAGAATTTGGAAGCTAAAATCTTGTTCTGTTAAGGATAAGACAACCTGATTTCCCCCACCAAGTATCTGTGGTAGGAAGATTCCCACTGGAATGATAAGAAGAAAGGCTAGAATAGGATAATAGGCCTTATCCAGATGAATCTTTTGACCAATCCAATCATATACTTTCCCGACATTTAGAACGGCTTTCTCATATAGATATCCAGAAACTCCAAGAAAAATCCCCATAACCAGATAAATCCAATATTGACTAAGACTCATGAGAGGAATATTATCAGGCATATCAAGCACAGGTGTTAAGCCAAAGATGAGAAGGGAAACAAAGTTTGCTACTAGACTTGCAGCCAAGGTAGAAACCCAGAAGAATCGTGAAAAATGATGATAGACTTCTTCTACTACAAATAATAACCCCGCAATCGGTGCATTAAAGGCTGCAGCAAGTCCAGCAGCAGCTCCGCTAGCAATCAAAGAACGCTCCTCAACAGGGCTAGACTTGAGCCATTTAGCAATTCCTTTTCCTCCAGCGGCACCTAGCTGAATACTGGGACCTTCACGACCGAGCATAAGCCCGCTCGCTATGGCCAAGATACCTAGAATGTATTTCTTCCAGAGGACACTCCACCAGTTGAGAGACATGAGACCTTTTAACTCTGCTTCAACTTGAGGAATACCAGAACCTTTAATATCTTTTTCTGAACGTGTTAATTTGGCACTAAGTAAGCAAATGAGGATATAAAACAATAAAATGATCAATAGATTCCGTATCAGATTCTCTTGGTCTTGATAAAATCCTTGAACGATATGAAAGCCTTTTTCGATCAAAAATCGAAATGATCCTACAATAATTCCTACGACTAAACCGACAATAATACCTCGCCCTACTTGAGCTAAGATCGTACTGGACGCGAAGGCAAATTCTTTCTTGGAACTAAGTATTTCCGATTGTTCCTCCATAATTCTCTCCTTTAATTATCTTTTACTAGTTTCTGAAACGATCGTTTTAATCGGTTCAAAACTGGTGCGATGAATAGGTGTGACACCGTGCTTTTCAATTCCTTCTAGATGCTTAGCAGTTCCATAGCCAGCATTTTGAGCAAAATCATAGGCAGGAAATTCTTGGTCATAGTTAGCCATAATCTTATCTCTGGTAACTTTAGCTATAATCGATGCTGCTGCAATAGATAAGGAGTTGGAATCCCCTTTGATGATTGATGTCTGACAAATCGGCAAGTCCAACTTCATAGCATCAATCAAGAGGTGCTCTGGTTGAGGCTCAAGCTGATAAATAGCTTCTTTCATGGCTAGTTTCGTCGCTTCATAGATATTGAATTGGTCAATGACATGATTGTCCATAATCCCAATACCGATTGCAAGGGCATTCTCTTTGACAGCCTGAAAAATCTCCTCGTGTTTTTTCTTAGGAATTTTTTTGCTGTCATTTAAACCTTTAATTTTACAATTTTGAGGTAAAATCACTGCAGCAGCCACCACTGGACCAGCTAGCGGACCACGTCCAACCTCATCTACGCCTGCAATTAGAGATATCCCTTTACTATATAGATCTTTTTCATATCGAAGCATAGCTTCTAAGCGGAGATTTTCATCAATTTCTGCTTGGATGGCCTTTTTACGCTTTTCAATTTCCTTTTGTACACCTGAACGAGAATCTTTTTCAAATTCCTTAAAAAAGGGACTTTCAAGATCAGTTATCCTTGCTAATTCTTCTTTTATTTCTTTAATCGTTGCCATTGAGATCATCCAATGTATCTAAGGTATAGTTACCAAGTTTTCCATCACGAACTTCTTTAACAAAGAGATTGTAAAAACGGTCGTAATCATCACGGAAACCAAGGATACGCGTCATATCCATGATAATCTCTGGAGCCTCATCGTCCAGATTCATTTGTTTAAAACGTTCTTGAAGCTTTTCAGGATAATGGGTTTTAAAGTAATTGAGACCGAAAATCGTTACCTCATCCATTGGAAGTAACTGATCCTTAATTGCTCCCGTAAGCGCAAGTTTGAGTGCAACAGTCTCATCTTCAAATTTTGGCCAAAGAATCCCTGGAGTATCCAAGATTTCCAAATCTTTATTGGTTTTAAGCCATTGTTGGCCTTTTGTCACACCAGGCTTGTTTCCAACTACAGCAATTTTCTTACCCGCTAAACGGTTCATCAGAGTCGATTTACCAGCGTTTGGAATCCCGATTATCATGGTACGCAAGGTTTCAATTTGAATACCACGTTCTTTTTGACGAGCAATCTTATCTGCCATGAGTTTCTTAGCAGCATCCGTTACGACTTTTACTGTTATTTGTTCCTTAGAGTTGATAGCAAGCGTTTGAATGCCTTGTGATTCAAAGTGCTGACGCCATTCTTTTGTTAATACTGGGTCCGCAAGGTCTGCCTTGTTTAAAATTAATAGCCTTGGTTTGTCCCCGATGATTTTAGTCAGCATCGGATTTTGACTAGACAAGGGCAAACGTGCATCTACTAAAACTGTTACAAAGTCAACAAATTTTAAATTTTCCTGGACCTGACGACGTGCCTTAGACATGTGTCCAGGAAACCATTGAATAGTTGCCATTTTATTTCCTTTTCTTCATACAAACTTATTCTATAAAACATAGATGATTACTGACTATTTTACCATATTTTGACTATTTTTGCAGATGAATGATATCTTAATAAAAGGGAAATCCCCCTTTACCAAGAGGAAAAGAGGGATACCATTCTTATTGATGAACAGCTTGTGCTGCTGTAATTAGAGTTAGTTTGTAAACATCGTCAGAGTTACATCCACGTGAAAGGTCATTTACTGGTTTGTTAAGACCTTGCAAAACTGGTCCAACTGCAGCAAATCCACCTAGACGTTCTGCCATCTTGTAACCAATGTTACCAGCTTCAATACCTGGGAAGATAAAGACATTAGCTTGTCCAGCTACATTACTTCCTGGTGCTTTAAGAGCTGCAGTTTCTGGAACAAAGGCAGCGTCAAATTGCAACTCACCATCGATTTCAAGGTCAGGACGCAAGTCGTGTGCGATTTTTGTTGCTTCAACTACCTTGTCAACACTTTCGCCAAAACCTGAGCCTTTAGTTGAATAGCTAAGCATAGCAATCTTAGGTTCAATACCAAACATTTTAGCAGTGATAGCAGAGTTAATAGCAATTTCAGCTAGAGCGTCAGCATCTGGGTTGATGTTGATAGCACAGTCACCAAACAAGTAACGTTCAGTACCACGAACCATAAGGAAGGCACCTGATGTACGGCTCACATTCGGACGAGTTTTAATGATTTGAAGAGCTGGACGAACTGTTGAAGCTGTAGAGTGAATAGCTCCTGAAACCATACCATCAACCAAGCCCATATAAACTAACATCACACCAAAGTAGTTAACATCATTGATGAGTACTTCTCTCGCTTCTTCTTCTGTCATTTTTCCTTTACGACGTTCAACAAGTGAAGCTACCATATCTTCGAATTGTGGGTAATGTTCTGGATTGATGACTTCGTAACCTTCTGTAATTCCTTCGATTTCGAGATAGATTTTAATCTTGTCAGGGTTTCCTAGGAGTACAGGGATAACTTCTGTTTCCTTTACCAAGCGCTTCGTTGCTTGTAGGATACGTGGTTCTTCACCTTCAGGTAGAACGATGCGAGCATTTTTACCAACTAGGTTGGCTTTCAAACTTTCAAAAACTTCCATGAGTTTTGACTCCTTTTAAGATAAATTATTATTTGATAACTGTGTAATAAGTGTGTCGAAATCATCCGGCAGTGGGCATTCTAGCTCTAACTGCTCTTCTAAGAAAGGATGATAAAACGACAAGTAATGGCAATGTAGAGCCTGGCGTTGGATGCCGTGTTCTAAGCTTCCCCCATAAAGATCATCTCCAAGTAATGGAAATTCAATATGCGAGAAATGTACCCGAATCTGGTGGGTTCTTCCGGTGTGGAGACGAATATCAACTAAGTGAATATTCCCATAAGATGCCACGATTTGATAGGACGTATGGGCATATTTTCCACCCTTTGCTACTCGTCGAGTGATGATAGAATCTTCATCTCGGGCTATCGGAGCTATGATTTCTCCCTGAGGTTCCAGATGACCATCTCCCTTGACTAAGGCATAATAACGCTTTTCAATAGCCTTTTTTTGCAACTGTTTATCTAATCTGGCATGCGCATAGCCGTGTTTAGCAAAAAGCATTAATCCAGAGGTATCTCTATCAAGCCGAGTCACAATATGAACCTGTTGATTCTCATAGTTTTGTTTTACATAGTAACCTTTGATAAAGTTGGCAATGGTATTGGAATGATTGACACTAGGGATGGATGCAACACCAAAGGGTTTATTGATAATCAAGAAATGATCATCTTCAAATAGAATATCTAGAGGATAATCAATTGCTTCAAGTGTCTCGAATCCTTCCTCTGGAGGAATATCAATGACGACTTCATCTCCGATATCTAGGAGATAGGTTGCATTCTGCGGATGCCCGTTTACTCGAATATCACCACCTCGAAACTTAATCTTGGCAAGTAACCCTTTTGAAACTTCATGTTTTTTCAGAAAGGTTTTGACCTTGACGTGTTCGTCAGCAATAAACTGAAACCTCATTCGTCCACCTCACCAATAAAGGCATCTTTAACACGATTCCAAAAACTGGTGTGGCTTGGTGTGGCTACAAAATGAATTTTGTGGTGATCAATCTGATACTCTATTTTCTCAATATTTCGGAAAGAATAAATACTATTATCGATTGAGATTGTGTGATAGTCATTTCGTGTTGGTATCAATTCAATCTTGTCTTTTTTAGGAACAATAATTGATGAACCTAGTGTGCGGTAGATTCTGTTGTTCAAACTAGCAATTTCAGCCAATTGTAGTGCCTCTATGGTCGGGTGCAGTACTGCTCCACCAAGTGATTTATTATAAGCAGTACTTCCAGTCGGAGTTGAAACTGTCAGGCCGTCACCACGAAAGCGTTCGAAGGGAACATGGTTAATAATGACATCAGCAACCATAGTTCGATCCGCTCGACGAATGCTAGCTTCATTTAGTGCTCGGAAAGACTTGACTTCACCATTTTCGAGAAATATTTTGACACTTAAGAGTGGATAAGACACTTGAGCACCATTATCCAACTGTAAATTTGTAACCAATTGGTCCAACTCAAAATCACGATAATCCGTATAAAAACCTAAATGTCCTGTATGAACCCCAACAAAACGAACCTTATCCAGTTGGTTTTCATACTTATGAAAAGCAGACAACAACATCCCATCTCCACCAATAGAGACGACGATATCTGGATTTTTATCATTCAGGATAAAATTATTCTTTTTTAATCGTTCTTTTAATTCGAATAGAACTTTCTGACTCTGAGGCTTACGGTTGGCAATAAGGTCAATTCGTTTACCTGTATTCTTCATCGGTATCGTCACTGTTTCCTACCCCGTCATTTAACTTTCTGTGCAAAGGATCAAAGAGCGCTTGTGCTTCCTGGATATCAGCACGTATTTTACTCATTTCTTCGTCTAGCTGATGTGAAATTCTGGCTGTAATCTCAAGTCTTTCTTTGATTTCCTCTGGGAAATCTCCTTGATATTTATAGTTGAGTGAATGTTCGATTGTAGCCCAAAAGTTCATAGCCAAGGTACGAATTTGAATCTCAACTAGAATGGTTTTTGCACCGTAAATCGTATCAACCATATACTCAATAATCACATGATAAGAACGATAACCCGAAGCCTTTCGATGAGTAATGTAATCACGTTCTTGAACAACTCTCATATCCTGTCTTTTACGAAGGATAGAAACAACCTCGTTTACGTCGTCTACAAATTGAACCATGACACGTAAACCTGCAATATCTTGCAAATCCTGTTCAAGTGTGTCATAGCCAATACCCCGGCGTGCCATTTTTTCTTTGATACTTTCAATCGGTTTAACCCGACCCGTGACAAACTCGATTGGAGAATGTCGGTTTTGTTTTCTGTATTGTTTTCGGATTCCTCGGAGTTTTATTTTTAATTCTCCGACAGCTTGAATGTAAGGATCTAAAAATTCTTCCCATTCTGTAATCATATAACTCTTACGTCCAATTCTCTATGCAGTTTAATTTATCTAGTTTTTGATTTTCTCATGAAAATCTTATACAATAAATACAATGTTTATTATACCATAAATCGCTTTCAAATATAAAGAAAAGGTTATAAAAATGAAACATTTAGAAATAGAAATGAAAACACTTCTCAGTGAAGAAGAATATAATCGATTGCTAGCTCAATTTTCAGAAGTCACTCCTGTTACACAAAAAAATTACTACTTAGATACGCCTGATTTTTATCTTCGACATCATAAAATTGCTATGCGCATTCGTACTTTCGATACAAGCGCTGAATTGACTATTAAGATTCCTCAAGAAGTCGGAAATATGGAATACAACCAATCCCTTACTCTTGAGGAAGCTAACGATTGTCTCGAAGAATGTAAACTCCCTCAGGGCATGATTATGGACGAACTAAAAAATCGAGGACTCTCACCAAATGGTTGGGTAGTTTTAGGTTGCCTAACTACTGTTCGTTACGAAAAAGAAACAGCTATTGGGCTCATGGCTCTTGATCAAAGCCACTACTTCGATATTGTTGATTATGAACTTGAACTGGAAGTAGAAAACGGCGTCCAAGGAAACCTTGATTTTCAAGAGTTTTTACGAGCAAATGAAATCCAATATAAGAAGGCTCCTTCAAAATTAGTACGATTTATAGAAAATATGAAAAAATACTGAAATAATCTTCTTTTTTTGATAAAATAGAAGGGATAAAAAATAATAGAATCTGTGAAAGAAAACACTTTCCTTTAAAAATGTTTTTTCACCGATTTACTTAGTTTATAGAGGACGGTTTATCAATGTCAGATACAAAAAATATGAAGCTTTTTTCTCTTTCATCCAATCATGAAATAGCTCAAAAAATTGCAGATGCTGCAGGTGTTCCACTTGGAAAGTTGTCATCACGTCAATTCTCCGATGGTGAAATCCAGGTTAATATCGAAGAAAGTGTTCGTGGATATGATGTTTATATCATCCAATCAACCAGCTACCCTGTAAATAACCACTTGATGGAACTATTAATCATGGTTGACGCCTGTGTTCGTGCTAGTGCAAATACCATTAACGTTGTGCTTCCATACTTTGGTTATGCTCGTCAAGACCGTATCGCTTCTTCGCGTGAACCTCTTACAGCTAAACTTGTTGCAAATATGTTGGTAAAAGCTGGAGTTAGCCGTGTTTTGACACTGGACCTTCATGCTGTTCAGGTACAAGGTTTCTTTGATATTCCTGTAGATAACCTCTATACAATTCCGCTATTTGCAAAACACTACATTGATAAAGGTTTAACTGGTCCAGATGTGGTTGTTGTCAGCCCTAAAAACTCAGGTGTAAAACGTGCTCGTAGCCTTGCTGAATACCTTGATGCTCCGATTGCTATTATTGACTATGCTCAAGATGATTCTGAACGTAGCCAAGGTTACATTATCGGAGAGGTTGAAGGTAAGAAAGCAATCTTAATCGATGACATTCTTAATACAGGCCGTACTTTCTCTGAAGCTGCCAAAATTTTGGAACGCGATGGTGCTACTGAAATCTACGCGGTATCCAGCCATGGATTGTTCGTCAACGGTGCTGCAGAGTTGTTGGATGCAGCTAATATCAAGGAAGTCTTGGTGACAGATTCTGTATTGACAGAAAGTAAAAAACCTAAGAATGTACAATATATTACAGCAAGCGAACTAATTGGTGATGCCATGGTTCGTATTCATGAAAGAAAACCAGTTAGTCCACTATTTAAATTTAAATAGAAATTAGGTGAGTTTTTGATTTATTTAGATAATGCTGCTACGACACCCATGTCATCTGCAGCTATCTCAGCAATGACTCAAGTCATGCAAGAGACTTATGGCAATCCTTCTAGTATTCATGGTCATGGGCGTCAAGCAGGAAAATTATTACGTGAAGCCCGTCAAGAGTTAGCAGGTATACTAGGTACAAAGCCCCAACACATTTTCTTCACTTCTGGTGGTACAGAAAGTAATAATACAGCTATTATCGGCTACTGTCTTCGTCATCAAAATCGCGGAAAACACATTATTACTACTGCTATCGAGCATCACGCTGTGCTTGAACCAATTGAATATCTGGTGGAAAATTTTGGGTTTGAAGTGACTATTTTAAAACCCGACGACAATCATGAAATCACTGCAGATCAAGTCAAAAATGCACTGCGTGAAGATACTATTCTCGTTTCAACTATGTATGTTAACAATGAAACAGGTACTCTTTTACCAATCGCTGAAATTGGTCAGATTTTAAAAGTCCATTCAGCTGCTTATCATGTAGATGCTGTTCAAGCTGTCGGGAAGCTAGAGATTCTTCCTGAAGAACTAGGAATAGATTTCCTCAGTGCTTCTGCTCATAAATTTCACGGTCCAAAGGGTATCGGTTTCCTATACGCTGCTTCTACAGATTTTGATCCTTATCTACATGGTGGAGATCAAGAACAGAAAAAAAGAGCAGGGACAGAAAACCTTCCCGCAATTATAGGTATGGTTGCAGCTCTTAAGGACGATATAGATCATCTAGAGGCTAACTTTAATAAAGTTCAAAAACTAAAGAAAGTTTTTCTAACTGAGATGGCTGGCTCAACCTATTATCTCAATCAAGGTAAAGAGCAACTCCCTTATGTCCTAAATATCGGATTTCCGGGACAACGCAACGATCTACTACTACTTCGTTTAGACCTTGAAGGTATTTCTATTTCAACAGGTTCTGCTTGTACAGCTGGTGTTGTTCAGGTCAGTCATGTTCTTCAAGCCTTCTACGGAGAAGAATCCCCTCGCTTAAACGAGTCTGTACGCGTCAGCATTTCACCTTTAAATACAGAACAAGAAATGATAACTCTTGCTAAAACTCTTAAAAATATCATCGGAGGATAAACTTAATGGCATTTGAACAAACGATTAAACTTAAAAATTGTCGTTACGAATACACACTTAGTCCAACTGTTAAAAAATTTACGCTTAAAGATAATACTTTTTTTGAAACTAAAGTTGGTAACTATGAATTAACGCGACTACTTGAAAAAGTTCCAAATAGCGGAGAAGGATTCCAACTTAAGATTATCATCAACAAAGACTTAACTGGTGTAAAAATCAATATCACTGATAAATTTGGTCTACGTTTAGTTGATATCTTCAAATCAGAAGAAACTCATATCCACCAAGAGAAATTCTACTTTTTGATGGATAGCCTGGTTGAACGTGGCGTATTTACAAAAAGCGAAAGATAGAAGGTCATTATGTTTCGATTAACTTACAAGGACTCCTATCAAGTAGAGCGTGTGCAAGAATACGAAGACTATGAAGCTCTTATGCTCTCTCTATCAGGTTGTGTAACTCTCCCTGATACTACTCATATTACTTCATTAACACATGATGGAGTTGAAATCTATCAAGGACTTCTTGGTAACCTCTACCGCTTTTTAAGAACTTACCACGAAACTAAGATAAACTAAGATTTTTTCTTAGTTTTTTTTCGTTATTGTTGCAATTTTCACAAGCTTTCTATAAAATAGTAGATAGAAAGGTTGTGATTTTGTGAAAGAAAAACAGTCTGCTATTCCTAAAGCAACAGCAAAGAGACTTTCTCTCTATTACCGTATTTTTAAAAGATTTAATGCCGAGAAAATTGAAAGAGCTAATTCCAAACAAATTGCAGAAGCGATTGGAATTGATTCTGCCACTGTTCGTCGTGACTTCTCTTACTTTGGTGAACTTGGACGTCGTGGATTTGGCTATGATGTCAAAAAGCTCATGAACTTTTTCGCTGATCTTTTAAATGATAATTCTATTACCAATGTTATGCTTGTGGGTATTGGAAATATGGGACATGCCCTCCTCCACTACCGCTTTCATGAGCGTAATAAAATGAAAATCATCATGGCTTTTGACCTAGATGATCATCCTGAGGTTGGTACCAAGACACCCGACGGTGTCCCAATCTATGGAATCTCTCAAATAAAGGATAAAGTTAAGGATAGTGATGTTAAAACTGCTATTCTTACTGTTCCTAGTGTTAAATCTCAAGAAGTTGCGGAACTTTTGGTTGATGCTGGTATCAAAGGTATCCTCAGTTTTTCTCCTGTTCACCTACATCTTCCTAAAGACGTAGTTGTTCAGTATGTCGATCTTACTAGCGAACTTCAAACCCTCCTCTATTTCATGCGAAAAGAGGATTAGAAAGCGAATTGATTTATGAAAAAACCAGTTATTGGGATTACAGGAAACGAAAAAGCCCATCCAGACGATGAGCTTATGATGAGTTATGCTGCCCAAGGCTTTGTTGAAGGAGTTAAGGAAGCTGGAGGTATCCCCATTATCCTACCAATTGGTGATGAAGAAATGGCCGGTTACTACATTAGTTTAATTGATAAACTTATTTTAACTGGTGGACAAAATGTTGACCCTAAATACTATGGTGAGCCAAAAGCTATTGATAGCGACGATTACCACCTTCAACGTGATATTTTTGAGTTAGCCCTCATTAAAGAAGCAATCAAGCAAAAGAAACCAATTTTTTCTGTCTGTCGTGGTACTCAACTTTTTAACGTAGCCATGGGCGGGTCTCTTTATCAAGATATCGAAGATCATTGGCAAGATACTTCCGCTGAATACACCACTCAGCGGCTTGTCACCGAACCAGATACTATTCTAAGAGAAATCTATGGAGAAATCTCTCATATCAATTCTTTCCACCATCAGAGCATCAAAGATTTAGCTCCTAATCTTAAGGTTGTAGCACATGATCCTAAAGATGGTATTATCGAAGCTGTTACAACTACGGACGGTTTCCCTTATCTTGGTGTTCAATGGCATCCTGAATTTCTCTTTGAAAATCGCCCCAAAGATAAAACACTTTTCGACTATGTCATCAATGAATTATAATTTTGATAAATTAGCTAATTAATTATGAATGAACTTAATCTACCTTCTACTCACGAGCTTTTGAGAGATTTAGAAGTTAATGTTTTCTCATCTGTTAAGAGCAAGGAAATTGACCATTTCTCAACCTATAAGGAAAAGAAAATAGAAGTTTATTTTCAACTTTCTAATCTATATAGTCTTTTAACGGCAGAAAGTTACCAATCATTTTCTAAGAATAAAGAGTATCTCGACAAACTCTCACTAAAAGACAAACAAAAAGAACTGAAAGAAATGTCTAAAAAGGCAAAACCATTTTGTAAAAAGGCAGATGCTAAATTTAAAGGCAGATTTCGTTCTTCGCTTGTCTTTTACAGAGATATCTTAATCCACTCAAAAAAGTATTATAAAATTGAAGACTTCAATGCTATTATTGACTTTATCGTGCAAGAAAAGTTGCTAGTCCCTACAATTGATCCTCTTCCTAAAATTGATATGAACGAAGTTGAGTCCTATGCTTTACAAGCGTTTGAGCAGGGGCCTCTAAACTTCAAAAAATAATCTTATATTAGGTCCGTCTTCTCGCGGTAACTAAAATAATCAGAATGAGAGACAATTAAATGGTCCAATAACACCAATCCCATTAATTCACAGGCTTCTTTAACAAGCTTCGTAACATGGTCATCATTGGGGCTAGGAACTACTGCTCCTGATGGATGATTATGAACAAGAATCACAGATGTTGCCATATGCTTCAAAGCGTAGTGGAGAATTTCTCTCGGTTCAGCAATGCTTCTCGTGGCAGACCCGATAAAAATAGTCTGTTGGTGAATAATTTGATTTTGAGTATTCAGATAGAGCGCCACTAGGTGCTCTTGTTTTTTATCTCCAAGCTCAGACTGCATCTTTTTAGCTAACTTTCGACTACTGAGAATACTCTCCATTTCCACTGTTTCCCTTTTATGGATACGGTAGCCTAATTCAATAACGGCTTGTAGTTCGATAGCCTTAACACGTCCAATACCCGATAGAGTCTGCAATTCCTGTAGACTCATTTTTTTTAGGTCAGTTAAACATGTCAGCTGATTTAAGATCTTCTGTGCTATTTCAAAAACATTGGCCTGTTTTATGCCTGTCCTTAGTAATATTGCCAGTAATTCTTGGTTGCTGAGTGCTTCTACTCCTTCTCTAACTAGTCTCTCTCTTGGTAAAAGCGAATCTTCTTGAAATGAAATACTATACATAAAAATCCTCCTCACTTTATTATTCGTGAGAAGGATGCTTAATTTCATAAAAACTAGTTATTTTTAGATTTTTTCAAGTGCTAGTCGTAAATCTTCAATCAAATCATCGACATTTTCTAGTCCAATTGATAGACGGATTTGATTTTTAGTTACTCCTGCTGCTTCTAAGTCAGAGTCAGACAATTGAGAATGAGTTGTAGTTGCTGGATGAACGACCAATGATTTGGCATCTGCTACGTTTGCAAGGTTTGAAAAGATTTCTAAGCTATCAATCACCTTACGAGCTTCTGCTTCTCCGCCTTTAACGTGGAAGGTAAAGATTGAACCAACACCTTTTGGTAAATATTTCTCCGCCAAGGCATGGTAAGGGCTATCAGCTAATTTTGGATAATTGACTTTTTCAACTTTTGGATGGTTCACAAGGAAATCAACGATTTTCTCAGCATTTTGAACATGACGTTCAACACGGAGAGATAGTGTCTCAAGACCTTGTAGGAGCAAGAATGAGTTAAATGGTGAAAGGGCAGCTCCCATATCGCGAAGCAATTGCACGCGAGCAGCAACGATAAAGGCTGCAGCACCAACATCACGAGTATAGCTGATATTGTGGTAGCTTGGATCTTCATCGACTAATTGAGGGAATTTCCCTGAAGCAGCCCAGTCAAACTTACCGCTATCAACAATGACACCGCCAATAGTTGTACCGTGTCCACCGATAAATTTAGTCGCCGAGTGAACCGAGATATCTACACCGTGTGAAAAGACATTGATAAGATAAGGCGTTGCAAAGGTATTGTCTGAAACCAAAGGAATCTGATGTTTATGAGCAATTTCAGCTATTTTTTCAATATCAGGAATGTTGATAACTGGATTACCCAAAGTTTCAATCAAAACAAGTTTTGTATTATCTTTAATCGCTGCCTCTACTTCTTCTAGATTATCAATATCAACAAAAGTTGTGGTGATTCCGTAACGAGGAAGGGTTTCTTTCAAAAGGTTAAAGGTCCCACCGTAGATAGTTGAAGCTGCAACCACATGATCACCAGCATGAGCAAGTCCGAGGATAGTATAAGTAAGAGCTGCCATCCCAGAAGCTGTGGCAAGTGCACCTACTCCGCCTTCTAGTGCTGCAATACGCTCTTCAAATGCTGAAGTTGTTGGATTGGTAATACGAGTATAGATATTTCCAGCTTTTTGAAGGGCAAAAAGATCTGCACCCTCCTGTGTATCTTCAAATACAAAAGATGTTGTTTGGTAAATTGGTACAGCACGAGACTTGGTAGTAGCATCTACCACTTGTCCTGCATGCAATTGTAGGGTTTCAAATTTAAATTCACGAGTCATCATCAGACCTCCAAAGATTTCATTAGTTTAATTGTATCATCTATGGCAGTCAGTTACAAATACAACTTTGTTATATATTGGCATAAGTAATAGCTATGGCTATTATTAAAATTGTAGAACTTTTTTCAGAAAGTTTAAAAAGTTTGTTTTTACTTCTCCTATACTTTATAATGGATAAAAAGGAGAAGACTATGTCAGAAATTACACATGAAATTGATTCAAACTTCGCTGGTCGTTTAAACATTTTACGTGCTGGTGTACTGGGAGCAAATGATGGAATCATCTCTATCGCTGGAGTTGTTATCGGCGTTGCCAGTGCAACCAGTAATATTTGGATAATCTTTCTTTCAGGTTTGGCTGCCATCTTAGCGGGTGCCTTCTCTATGGCTGGAGGTGAATATGTTTCAGTATCTACTCAAAAAGACACCGAAGAAGCCGCAGTAGCTCGTGAGCAATTACTTTTGGATAAGGATATCGAGGCTGCAAAGAAATCTCTTTATGCTGCTTATCTTCAAAATGGTGAGTGTGAAACTTCTGCTCAACTTTTAGTCAATAAAGCTTTTCTTAAAAATCCACTTAAAGCTTTAGTTGAAGAAAAATACGGAATTGAGTATGAAGAGTTTACCAATCCTTGGCATGCTGCAGCATCTAGCTTCATCGCTTTTGTTCTTGGAAGTCTACCACCAATGCTTTCCATTACCATCTTTCCAAGTGACTATCGAATCCCTGCTACTGTTTTTATCGTTGCGATTTCTCTATTGATTACAGGTTATACCAGTGCCAAACTTGGGAAAGCCCCAACTAAAACAGCTATGATTCGTAACCTTTGTATCGGTCTTTTAACCATGGGAGTGACCTATCTATTGGGTCAGTTGTTTAGTATTTAAGGTAAAAATTGATGCTGAGCAAAAACTAGATTAAAAATAAAACCACACAGTGATTTCAAGCTTGAATAGCATCAAGCCGAAAGAAATACTGTGTGGTTTTTGAATAGTAGACCTTTTAGAGTCTAAACTACTGGCCAATTTTGCTAGATTTATAGTCGTGAAGGTGAATCCTAACTCTGTTTAAATGGCTTATTTGCCTCTAATACTCAATGAAAATCAAATAGCAAACTAGGAAACTAGCCACATGCTGTACTTGAGTACATCAAGGCGACGCTAAAGCAGTTTGAATTTGATTTTCGAAGAGTATTAATTATAAACCATGACATGAGAAAGTGATTCTTTCATAAAATACTGGTACTGAACCTCTGAAATATTAAATGATGCAACAACTGCTCAATTATTGATAAACATAAATTGATGATGCGATGGACCTAACTTTGTATGCACATGATACATATAAGTAAACTGAATGTCATTGTTTTCTTCAGGACTATTTGTAAGTTTTATCAACTAAAAAGCGCGAGTATTAAGATAAAATACTAGGATTATAAATTGACTTTTTTTCTATCAAAACAGGCAAATAAATCGCAATCACTTACTTTTTTCTTTAAAAGATTCATATATTTTTTTATATACCACTTTTATATCTTTTTTCTGAGAATTCAACTCTTCATTACCGTAGTCAAAATTTGCTACTACAAATCCCTCGTCAGCATTAGAAAAAGTAAAAAATTCTATTCCAATGAGTTTATTATGCTTAGAGTCCTCAATAGTGTCTCCTAAATTATTATTAAATTGCTTCACTTCTTCTTCACGAACTCCGAACCCAGAAGCAGCACCATTTGCAATGATGTTTGAAAATACTTCTTCTGAAGACGCTACTTCTTTCACAGTTATGATGTATGTAGCTTCTTCCGTTTCTACTTGTTTCACTTTATTCCATTTTTCTGTATCACTAGAAGAAACCGTAAAAACTGTTAACTCCAACGTTGGTTTATTGGTATTCTCTTTTGAGATCATTTGTTTTCTAAAAAAGAAGAAGGCAAGTAACCCAGCTACAAAGATCAAAGCAATATAAATTATCTTTTTCATACATTATCCCCTATATCTTTCATATCAATGATCACATCAACTTTATTATAGACAGCTGGATCATGCGTCGCTATAATAACATATTTGTCTTCATCTCTTTCATTTAATAATAAACGAATAATTTCTTTTCCAATCTCACCATCTAAAGCTCCTGTGGGTTCATCTGCTAAGATAATTTTACGTGGTTTCATTAACATTCTAGCAATAGCTACACGTTGAGCCTGCCCTCCAGACAATTCATATATTTTTTGATGTAAATAGTCGCTTGACAGTCCTACTTTTTCAAGTACATCAGTTATTATTTTTTTGTCTTTAGTGATAAGTTTCAGATTATCATATACTGTTTTGTTTTCGATTAAAGAATAATTCTGAAATACATATCCAACAGTATTTTTAAAGAAGGTTCTTTCTTTTATCTTCCAAATATCCTGTTTATCAACTAAAACGTTCCCACTATCAATTTTTTCTAATCTTCCTATAATATTAAGAAGAGTACTCTTACCAGAGCCAGAACCTCCAATCAATGCATAGCTTTTTCCAGATTCAAATTTTAAATTTAAGTCTGTAAAAATCTTTTTTGATCCAAAACTTTTTGAAACGTTCAAAAGGTCAATTGTCATGTTTCATCTCCTTTTAAAATTTTAGTGTAGCTTTCAGATAATTTTCTAAAACTCATTATGATTGACAACATCAAAACTAGTATAGAAGCAAGACCAATATACAGCAACTCTATTTGACCTGTCATAAGAAATGTAAATAGGATAACCATTGTAATAATAATCATAAAATACTTGAGACTTGAAATTGCTATATATGTTTTTGACAGACCCAAAATGATTTTTTTCACATATTCATTCTGTTTTAGGGCAATATAAAGTTGGACATATTGATAAATGAGTATAAAGACAATACTGTAAATTATCTTCTGCAAGATTTGTGAAAGTAGAATTTGGTGCTCTAAGGACAGGATCTTTAATTTCACAATTTGATAAACATCTACTGGATTCATTGAAACATTCAACTGGGTAGCCATCTCATTTATTTTCTTTACCGCCTCAGGACTAAAAAGAGACTTATTAGTTATATTACTAGCCAAAGTAAACTTGTTGTTTTCGATCATTTTGTCTGTATCTAACACAACAACAATGTTATCTTTACTATCTGCTAGACTTGCCATTGGTAAAATATCTTTATTTTTATGATCGATATCAGCATCCTCATTGAAATAAAAAATTTTATTACCATCAGGAATTATTTGTACTGCAAGCTCTTCTTTTGTATAGTTTGTTCCAATAAATTGTTCTGCTACAACTGTATTCTCAATGGATTTCTGGTTTTCTTTCCATTTTTCAGGAATATAGATGGTTGCTATCTTAATATCTAAAAGATGATAGTTTGTTCCATTCACTTTATTTTGTAGGTTAGCACCTGCTTGATTGATATAAATCAACTCTTTATTTATTTCTGGATTCGTTATTCCGTCATTTTCTAATTGTTTAGAAAAGTCTTCTAAAGCATGAGATGTATCTGGAACATAGGCCGAGGATCGTTCTATATATAAATAATCTAAGTTTTTTAAGGAAGCAGCTATCTGTAGATACTGACCATCCGAATCACTTACTTCTCCATTTTTAGCAGAGTTATTTTCAATTCCAAGGAACTCAATCCTTCTCCAGTCTTTTACTGTGTCCCATGGTACTAAATTCTGTATCTGTATGTTAATACTGGATTGGCTACTCTTTGTTTCTTGTAAAAAAATTCCTGATACAACGATAATAATCGAAATAATGGCAAGCCATACGACAAAAATAAGCTTGTTTTTCGCCTTGTTTTTGATAATTTCAATGGGCTTTTCAATCTGAATCGTCAACCAAAATAAAACAAAGGTGATGAGATCAATGATTTGAAATAGTATAAAATTCGTTATAAGCAGAGAGAAAAATAACTTAGAACTATAGGTTAAGAAACCATTTCCCAAAAAAGAACTGTAAGAAATCATCAATAAAGCCATCATAATCAGTTCAAAAATAAGAGAAATGCCATACTCTCTTCTAAGGTCGTATACAGGCAAGCCCAAAGAACGTCGTATCACTCCTTCTTTGATCTGCCTCGTCCTAACAACAAATAAAACAACTAATAAAGTTAAGTAAATGGAACCCATTAACAGTATTCTTAAAGTTCCAGTAAATTGTAAGATTCCTCCTATATACCAAGGATAAGCCATATAGACTGTTTGTAGTCCTGTCATCGTAAGTGGTTTCAAACTGTCTACATCCATTTCCCCAAGGGTGTAATACATCCCTATTATCGGTACTGACTTTAACTGTTCATTGTTTGCATCATCGAAATTTACATACTTCAACTGACCCGAACTCTGAACAATCGGCTTGTAAATGGTAACTTTTTCCGTTTTTGATAGGTCACGAATCATTTCGTAAATTTCGTTATTAGAAAGATTGCTTTTCCCTTGAATAGAAAAAGCACCATCAATTGGTAAAGGTATGGGCGTTTCGGTATCGCTAATAGTGACCAGACCAATTGCAGCAATCAAACAAAAGAAGAATCCAATGATACATAATTTTAATTTCATAAGCACTTACCATATCTTTTCATTGGGACTCTTGTTTTCATAAATTATTTTTAGAATCCATAATAATCCCAATATGCATTTAAGCGAACATCGTTTCAAGATTTTTTCTTGAAATGTCTATCTATAATCTTTTTTATCGTGAACTTTAACGTTCCCAAAATATTCGTTGGGGTTAATACTATGATTCCTTGACAAACACTTCTTATTATATTTGAACAATCTTGCGATAACTTCTTGAAGTAATCATAAAGATAAGTACGTAGATGAGGGCAAAGATACTACAAATGGAAAGTGTTACACTTAACATCATAGCTGTATCCACACCACCAATAGCCTTGAGAATCAAACTCAACATGTGATAGGCAAAAGCAAGGTGTAGGAAGGCAAAGATTACAGGGAGGAAGAAGACAGTCAAAACCTGCTTGTTAATGGTTTGCTTGATTTGTTTTTGATCCAAACCAACCTTTTGCAGGATGACAAAGCGTTCACGGTCTTCATAACCTTCTGAGATTTGTTTATAGTAGATAACCAGTACAGTACCTATCATAAAGATGATAGAGAGGAAAATACCAATAAAGAGGACACCTCCATAGAGAACATTCATTTGGGCAATTGCATCACTTGAACCATTACCACCGTAAACCATAGCATCTTCATTCTTGAGATTATGGCTAAAATTATTTACATACGCATCAAAATCATCAGCTAGTTTTAACTGTTCCTCTAGACTTGCGGTGACATCCATACCACCATAAAACTGAGGGTAGACAGCAGAATCTTGGTACTGATCCAAAAAGCTTTGAAGATCTGGTACAACTAGGTAGTTAAAATCTGAAACTAAAAGGATATAGAGATTGGAAACATGGTTAGCTAAAAAATCTTGCTGGATTTCTTGCTTGATACTATACTCCTGACTGTTAAGACTAAATGATTTCTGACCTTTTAGTTGGTTATTTTTAGCCCAAAGACCTACTTCATTACCAGTAAGATTTAGCTTTTGTCCAGTCATTTTTTCATAGTCTTTTTGATCAAATACTAGAAAAACTGTCTTAGGTAATTCCGTGATTTGTTCTTTAGTCATGATGGTTAATTTAGTTCCATCTTGACTAGAAAGGCCAAAGCTAGCATAGCTAAGAACGTCTTTATTGCTAATCGTCAAGTTCTTTTCACTGGCATATTGAGTCAATAGTTGGTCTAAATTCTCAACTTCAATATTATTTCCCTTAGCCTTAACATCGAAATCATGAGGATACATGATATTTTTTAT
This sequence comes from Streptococcus sp. HMSC062D07, assembly GCF_001814215.1. NCBI lineage: Bacteria > Bacillati > Bacillota > Bacilli > Lactobacillales > Streptococcaceae > Streptococcus > Streptococcus sp. HMSC062D07. The sequence goes on along the minus strand of NZ_KV815334.1, from coordinate 298,545 downwards.
ATTTTCAGAACCGTTGTAGATACTGGTTGCTGCTGACATAGTAACCAAAACCATGGTGGAAAGGATGGTAATGGTTGCTAAACCGACAGCGTTTTTCTTCATACGGAAGATAAGGTTAGAAACAGAGATGAGGTTATTTGGTTGGTAGTAATAACGCTTGTTTTTCTTGAGTAAGTGTAAGAAAACTGTAATACCCGCATTGAATAAGAGGTAGGTCGCAACAATTACCAACAGGACGGCTATAAAGAAAGTAACAGTCGCTGAAACTGGATCTTTTACGCTTTGTGCTAGATAGTAGCCACTACCTAGTGCAATTAGCCCTAGTAAAGTTTGAAGGACTAAGAAACGTCCCTTCTTCTCCCCTTTTACTTTTTCACGAGATAGTTGCAGAGCATCCATACGGGCGATTCGAAGGGCATTCAGAAACATGAGGCCTAGGAAAATCAAACCAAAGACAACAAGTACTGTAATGACAACTTTCATCTGGAAGGTAGCGACCAACTCAACCTTCAATTTCATCAGTTTAAGTAAGAAGGCGAAAATCAACTTGTCAAACAAGGCTCCAATACCGATACCTGCTCCAACAGTTAGAATTCCAAATAGCACCAACTCTTTAAAGGTCATACTGATCAGATGACGCTTTTCCAAGCCCAACATACCATAAATCCCCAACTCCTTGGAGCGGTTTTTCATAACAAAACTATTGGCATAAAGGACGATAATGGCTGACGCAAGGGTGACGACAAACATTCCAAATCCTAGAGTAGCTTGAATGGTGGATCCTCCACGGATTTCCGCAATCTTGGGATTGAAGGTTAGAGAGTAAAAGAGATAGCTGATAGTGACTGCCAAAATGACAGCCAAAGCAAACGGATAATAGAGTTTGCGGTTTTTAATTAAGTTGGATATGGCCAACTTATTGGTTAATCGAAACATACTAGTTCACCTCACTTGCCATAAC
>NZ_KV815334.1:261707-297484 GCF_001814215.1 Streptococcus sp. HMSC062D07 | reverse complement strand
ACTAGTTCACCTCACTTGCCATAACAGTCAAGGTGTCAGAAATTTCTTGGAACATCTGACGATCCGTCTTTTCACCACGGTAGATTTGATTATAGAGAATACCGTCCTTGATGAAAAGAACACGTTTTGCACGGCTAGCAGCTGCTGTTGAGTGGGTCACCATGAGAATGGTTTGCCCTTGTTCATTGATCTGATCAAAGATATCAAGGAGAGCTGCAGACGATTTAGAGTCTAGGGCACCTGTTGGCTCGTCCGCAAGAAGAATTTCTGGTTCTGTGATGATAGCCCGTGCAACTGCAACCCGTTGTTTTTGCCCTCCAGAGATTTCATAAGGGTACTTCTCCTGCAATTGATTGATGCCAAGATTTTCGGCCGTCACAACCAATTTTTTCATCATTTCTGTAATAGGCTTTCTAGACAATACCAAAGGGAGTAAGATATTGTCTTTAACAGAAAGCGTATCTAACAAATTGAAGTCTTGGAAGACAAAGCCTAACTTTTCCCGACGGAAGCTTGATGCTTCAGAATTTTTAATGGTAGCTGTGTCAGTTCCGTTCAGGAAGACCTGGCCACGCGTTGGCTTATCAAGCATAGCAAGAATATTGAGTAGAGTAGATTTACCAGATCCAGACTCACCCATGATAGCAACGTAGTCGCCTTTTTCAACGGTAAAGTGAATATCTTTCAGGGCTTCTACTTGGTTGCCTTGGAATCGTGTTTTATAAATCTTTTGAACGTGTCTTACATCTAATAATGTCATGATAATCTCCTTTTTAATATTCCATTAATTGAAACTGAGCCTGCATAATAGAGCAACCGAGCTGAACTCGCTCGATCTCTTTTGGACTTGGTTTACTTGTTTGTTTCTTTTGTAAAATATTTTTCATAGTATTGCTACTTTATCTTTCTGATATAAGTGTACTCTAAAAAAAGAGTTGGTTCCATAACGCAACCTTACAAAAGAGGTCTGTAATCTTACATTTTTGTAAGATTGGATTATTTTTTTGATATGAACTACTATTAGTTTACCACAAATTTTTAAGCAAAAGAAAAACCCTTGATACTACAAGGGTTTAATACTTCAAATGAATGGTAATATGGTTAGCAAAACCAACCTTCGTCATCATTGATAGGTTCAGCCTCTTTTATCTTACGTGGTCCTGTTCCGTACATTTCTGCTTCGATATCTTCCTTTGTTGGCAAAATAGAGGCTAAGATGATGTAGATGATGATTCCAAGTCCGAAGTTTGCGATTGTAAAGATAGCAAAAATGAAGCGCACAAGGGTGACATCAAGATCCCATTTATCAGATAGTCCAGCAAGTACTCCTGATACCATACGATTTCGTCTCATTTTGTAAAAATTTTTATTCATAGTTTGTACCTCTTTCGGTATTCTTGTAATAAGTATAACATGAAATAAAAACTGCTTGCATCAGTCCTTAGGCGGATTTTGCAAAATGAGTTTGCTACGACAGAGACCACAACGATAACGTTTGGTATCAATTCGTCGTTTTCGTTGATAGGTTTGGTGACAAGTCTGACAAGTATAGACTAGAACTGGTGTTTGACTGACATTTGATAAGGGAGGAACAAAGCGGAGTCCATCTACTTCTTTTAACAGTTTCTTAAAGGCTACATCTTTATGTTTATACCCCTTGCCTTCATAGTATAAATGATAATGACAGAGTTCGTGACGGACAATTTTCCGAAAAACCTCTAAACCTAGTTCTTGATAGACTTTGGGATTAAAATCCAAATGCCCATCCTTTGGAAAGAATCGCCCACCTGTCGACCGTAGGCGAGTATTCCATTGAGCTTGGTGTTTGAAAGGTTTCCCAAAGTCTTCTAAAGAAACTTGTCGAACGTAATTAGTTAGATTCATCTGGTGCAAGGAGCGACAGATTTACTTTTTCTCGTTGGACATCAATCTTCTTCACCCAAACGGTTACCAAATCACCAACTGAAACGACTTGACTCGGATGTTTGATGAATTTCTTGCTCATGTGAGAGATATGAATCAGGCCATCCTCGTGAATACCAATGTCAACAAAGGCACCGAAGTCAACGACGTTACGAACAACGCCCTCAAGCTTCTGGCCAACTTTTAAGTCTTTGATATCCAAGACATCCTGACGAAGGACTGGAGCATCAAAAGAATCACGGAAATCACGTCCTGGTTTTAAAAGATCTGCAATAATATCTTTAAGAGTTTCTTGACCGAGGTCTAATTCTTGGGCCATTTCCTTAATTGAAATAGATTTGAGTTTGGCTTGTGCTTCTTCATTTAGGTCTTTGATGTCCAAACGTTTGAAGAGTTCCTTAACAGCAGCATAGTTTTCTGGGTGAACACCCGTGTTATCAAGGATATTGCTACTTTCAGGGATACGGAGGAAACCGGCAGCCTGTTCAAAGGCTTTAGCACCCAAACGAGGGACTTTCTTTATTTGGGCGCGTGAAGTGATTTTGCCTTCTTCTTCACGATACTTCACGATATTTTCAGAGATTGTTTTGTTAAGCCCAGCTACGTGCGAAAGTAAGGCTGGACTAGCTGTATTGACATTGACACCGACTTGGTTAACGACTGTATCAACAACAAAGTCAAGACTTTCAGACAGTTTTTTCTGACTAACATCATGCTGATATTGACCGACACCGATGGATTTGGGATCAATTTTAACCAATTCAGCAAGTGGGTCTTGCAAGCGACGAGCAATCGAAATAGCAGAGCGTTTCTCAACAGTTAACTCTGGAAACTCTTGACGAGCTAGTTCACTAGCTGAGTAGACAGATGCCCCGCTCTCATTGACAATGACATAGCTGACCTCAGGAAAATCTTTAAGTACTTCAGCGACGAAGGCTTCGCTCTCACGACTAGCAGTACCATTACCGATGGCAATGATTTCAACACCATATTGGCCAATCAAATCTGCCAAATCTCTCTTTGCTTCTTCAATCTGACGGGCAGAGGCTGGTTTGACGGGATAAATGACCTGCGTTGTCAGCATCTTTCCAGTCGCATCTACGACCGCAAGCTTGGCACCTGTTCGAAAGGCAGGGTCAAATCCAAGGACCACGCGCCCTTTAAGAGGAGCAACAAGGAGAAGATTTCGAAGGTTTTCAGAGAAGAGTTGGATAGCTCCTTCTTCTGCCTTCTCTGTTAGTTCAGTGCGAATACGACGCTCAATAGCTGGTAATACTTTTTTCTTAACAGATTGCTGAATAACTTCGTCTATATAAGCATTCTTAACCTTAAAACGAGAAGCAAATAAAGATAGAATACGATCAGTCGCATGCTCAAAGCCAATTTTCAAAATGCCTAGCTTCTCACCACGATTAAGGGCAAGCGTACGGTAGCCTTGCATGTTTGCAACTGTTTCTGAGAAATCGTAATAAATCTGAAAGACTTGTTTTTCATCAAGACTCTCATCTTTGACTTGAGAAGTAATCTTAGAGCGTCTAAGTACCTCTTGATATGTCATTGAACGTAAATGAACATCCTCGGATAGTGCTTCAACCAAGATGTCTACAGCCCCAGCCAAAGCTTCTTGAGGAGTCTCGAAACCTTCACAGACAAATGCTTCTGCTTCTTTTTCTAGGTCAGAAACATTTTGTAAAATCAAGCGAGCAAGTGGAAAAAGTCCAGCCTCACGGGCAATGGTTGCCTTGGTGCGACGTTTCTCCTTATAGGGAAGATAGAGTTCTTCTACATCTGCGAGTTTTTCAGCAGCTAAAATAGCTTCTTCTAACTCCTTAGTTAGCTTGCCTTGCTCTTTGATTTTTGCTAAGACCGCTTCCTTACGATCATTTAGAGCAGTTAAACTCTTATCGAGGTCGATAATAGCCTTAATGGCTACCTCATCTAGACTTCCGGTCATATCTTTCCGATAACGGGCGATAAAGGGGATAGTTGCTCCTTCTGCTGTCAAAGACAAGACAGTATCAATCTGCTTTAAAGTTACACCCAAATCTTGGGAAATTTTTTCATATTTTTTATCCATGAAACTATTATACCATAAGCGCGAAAGCTTGTTTTCATTAATTTGTTGCTTTATTTCAACTTTATAAAGATAAAAGCAATGTTTATTTTAAAATCCAACTATTTCTTAGAAATAATAGTATAATAGTGTTAACTAAAAGAATCGAGGTATGCCTTATGGCTGTTAAATTTACAAAAACTGATGACTTAGATAAGATGTTCGAAGAATTCGCTAAACTCCCTGACTTGAAGCAAGTGACTTTCCCAGACGACAAAGAAAAGAAAGATAAGGCAGAAAAGAAAAAATAGATGACACTCTTTCAAAGTTTACCTTCTAGTGTGCTACAAGCTGGCGCCATTTTTCTTTCAATTATCATTGAAGCTTTACCCTTTGTCTTAATCGGTAGCATCATATCTGGTGTCATTGAAGTCTATGTGACACCTGAGAAGGTCTATAAGTTTCTCCCTAAAAATCGCTTGGGGAGAATCTTTTTTGGTAGCTTCATCGGTTTTCTCTTTCCCTCTTGTGAGTGTGGAATCGTTCCGATCATCAATCGCTTTTTAGAAAAGAAGGTTCCTAGCTATACAGCTGTTCCCTTTCTAGTAACAGCTCCTATCATCAATCCCATCGTACTTTTTGCGACTTATTCAGCCTTTGGTAATTCAATTCAAATGGTTTTCCTAAGAGCTTTGGGCGCGATTCTAGTTGCTACTATATTAGGTATCTTTCTTGGATTTTTCTGGGAGGGACCTATCCAAAAAGAAAATAGATTGGCTTGCCATGAGCATAATTTCTCTCATTTGACTAAAAGTCAAAAAATCCTTCAGGTCTTTATCCAAGCTATTGATGAATTCTTTGAAATGGGGCGTTACTTAGTCTTTGGCTGTCTGTTTGCCAGTATAGTCCAAGTCTATGTTCCAACTCGTATCCTGACATCTATCAGCGCAACACCACTACTTGCGATTGTTCTTCTAATGGTCTTGTCCTTCCTTCTATCCCTCTGTAGTGAAGCGGATGCCTTTATTGGATCTTCACTTCTCTCTAGTTTTGGCTTTGCTCCAGTGCTTGCCTTTCTAGTTATAGGTCCCATGCTCGATGTCAAGAACCTCCTCATGATGAAGAATTATCTCAAAACTCGCTTTATTTGGCAATTCCTGACAATTGTAACTCTTGTTGTTCTTGTCTATTCTTATCTAGTTGGGGTGATGCTATGATTCGATTTTTTATCTTATTTGGCTATTTTATCTTAACCCTTTATCTGCACCTATCAGGTAAGCTCAATCAGTATATAAACCTCCACTACTCATATCTGGCTTATATCACTATGTTTTTATCTTTGTTACTAGCCATTGTTCAAGCCTATATTTGCTTCAAGCGTTTGAAAGAAAATAGTCACTTACATAGTTTTTCAGCCAAGTTTGCTAGTTTTGCCCTCTTAAGTTTACCCTTGTTAGTTGGATTTACCTTTCCAACTGTCACTCTGGATTCACAAACAGTATCGGCAAAAGGATATTATTTCCCTTTGTCGGAAGGAACTGACAAAGCAATCCAAGCAAGTGAAGGAACGAGCAGTCAGTATCTGAAGCCGGATACCAGTAGATTTTATTCACAAACAGCTCATGAAAATATTATTCGGAAGAGTGCTGATAAATACTTAGCTCAATCTAGTATAGTTATCAATGATGAAAATTACCTGGAGGTCATGGAAGCTATCTATGATTATCCAAATGAATTTGAAGGCAAGGAAATCGTGTTTATTGGCTTTGTCTACAACGATCCAAATCATACCAATAGTCAATTTGTTTTTCGCTTTGGTATTATGCACTGTATCGCTGATTCAGGAGTTTTTGGCCTTTTGACCACTGGAAACACTAATCGGTACGAAAATAACACTTGGGTGAGAGTCAAAGGTAAGATTAGCAATCGCTATCACAAGGAACTCAACCAAGTCCTCCCAACCCTTGAAGTCCAGTCCTTCATCAAAGTAGACAAACCAGAGAATCCTTATGTATACAAAGAGTTTTAAAAAAGTAGCCTGAGGGGGCTACTTTTTGTTTTTATCTGACAATATCTTTATACATGTCCGGTCTTCTATCTCTAAAGAGACCCCAGTTCAGGCGCTCGCTTGCTCCCTTGTCAAGGTTATAAGTGGTTAAGAGTATTGCTTCATCTTGTCGTTCAGCTTGACTTAAAATAGCTCCTGTTTCATCGGTCATAAAGGATGAACCGTAGAAGTTAAGACTGGAACTTTGTCCTCCATTTTCCTCGCTAGGAGTGACTTCTTCTAAACCATAACGATTGGCTGCGATAACTGGCACAATATTTGCTGCTGCGTGTCCTTGCATGGTACGTTGCCAATGACCACAACTATCTGTATCCAAAATCGGCTCCGAACCAATGGCTGTTGGATAAAAGAGCAATTCTGCACCATTTAAAGCAAGGCAACGGGCTGTTTCAGGAAACCATTGGTCCCAACAGATGCCAATACCAATCTTGGCATAGCGAGTATCCCAGACCTTGAAGCCTGTGTTTCCAGGAGTAAAGAAGAATTTCTCCTGATAATAATGATCATCAGGAATGTGAGTCTTCCGGTAAACGCCCAGTACTTCTCCATCTGCATCAATGACAGCAATAGAATTGTACAAGACATTACCATCTTTTTCATAGAAACTGATTGGTAAAACGACCTTTAGCTCTTTGGCAATTCTTTTAAAATGCTGAATAGCCGTATTTTCTGATACCGACTGGGCATACTGGTAGTAGTCATACTGACGCTCCTGACAGAAATAGGGACGTTCAAATAATTCTGGTAAAAGAATGATCTGGGCTCCTTTGTCTGCAGCTTGTCGAACTAAGCGTTCAGCTGTTTGGATATTGGTTTCCACATCCTTAGCGCATTGCATCTGAATAGCTGCAACCGTTACATTTCTCATCTTTTTCTCCTATTCTGGAATTTGTTGGGTAATACAGTGGATATTTCCACCACCTAATAGAATATCTCTTGCAGGAATTCCGACAACATCATGGTCTGGGAAACACTGACTCAGAATATCCAAGGCCACTTGATCGTTTACATCCTGAAATTGTGGTACCAAGACAGATTTATTGGCGATATAAAAATTCACGTAGGAAGCTGCTAGTCTTTCACCTGCATAACGCTCCTCTTCGCCTTCTTCATATGTATATCCCGGCAAATCTTCTTCTGTAACTACTTGATGAATAGCTGGGATTGGAAGTTTATGAATAGTGAAACTCCGGCCTTTTGCATCGGTTTCCTTCTCTAAAAGAGCTAGATCTGCTGCAGACATGGCATACTGAGGATCATCTTGGTCATCCGTCCATGCTAAAACAACCTCAGCAGGACCAACAAAGGCTGCAACATTATCGACGTGTTCATTTGTCTCGTCTTGATAAATACCGTAAGGCAACCAGATAACTTTTTCGGCACCAAGGCTCTCTAGTAAGGTCTCTTCAATCTCCTCTTTAGTCAGATGAGGATTACGACCCGGACTGAGCAAGCAGCTTTCTGTGACAAGCATGGTTCCTTGACCGTCACTGTGTATAGCTCCACCTTCCAGTACAAAAGGTTTGGCATCGTAGACAGGAATTTCTAAGACTTCAGCAAAGCGACTAGCTACTTGGTCATCTGCTTCATAGTCTTGGTAGAGACCGTCTACATCACCACCCCAGGCATTGAAAGACCAGTCTACTGCTAACTTTTCCCTTTTATCATTAAGAAGAATAGTCGGACCAGTATCACGAGCCCAGGCATCATTTGTCGGAATATCTAAATAAACAACCTTGTCTCCAAGATAGGATTGTGCTTCAGATAGATAGTCCTCCTCAACCAAAAGGTAGACTGTTTCCCCCTGAGCAATCGTTTTGATAATCTGGCTAAAAGCTGCTTTAGCGGCCTTACCTTCAAATGGCCAAGAGCCTGGTCTAGTAGGCCATATCATGAGAGTCCCATGATGGGGTTCATACTCTGCAGGCATACGATAACCTAATTTCTTTGGGCTGTCAATCATGATAATCTCTCCTTAAAGTCATGGTAACCAAAAGCTTTGACTAGACTGCACTCACCCTCTTTATCCATGAGATACAAACTTGGAAGCCCAATCCCGTTAAAGGTATTATTTTTGACAAATGAGTAAATAGCCATGTCTTCAAAATAGAGGCGATCGCCGATTTCAATCGGTTTTTCAAAGCTGTAATCCCCAATGATATCCCCTGTCAGGCAAGTATTTGAAGAGAGTCTATAAGTATAAGGTTTTTCTTGCACTTCAAATCCATCTCTCAATGGGGGGCGATAAGGCATCTCAAGCACATCTGGCATATGGCAACTTGCTGAAGCATCTAACACCAAGGCCTCAATCCCGTTTTCAACAATATCCAAGACTTCCGTAGCTAAATAACCCGCATTAAGTGCAATGGCTTCACCTGGTTCGACATAGACGTCAAGGTTATAAGTTTCTCGAATGCGTTTAATCTCAGAAATAAGTAATTCCACATCATAGTCATCTCTTGTAATATGATGACCACCACCCATGTTAAGCCATTTAACTTGATGCAAATAGGCTCCAAACTGGTCTTCTACTGCTTTCAAAGTCGTTTGTAAATCATCTGCCCCTTGCTCGCAGAGGGTATGAAAATGAAGTCCGTCAACCAATTCCAATAAATCACTTGGTATCTTGTCTGAAGTCACTCCAAAACGAGAGCCAGGAGCACAAGGGTCATAAAGCGCGTGGTCACCCTGCGTTGAACATTGAGGATTGATGCGAAGACCCACACTGATACCAACTTCACGACAACGTTGACCATACTTTCGTAGTTGTCTCTCTGAGTTAAAATCAATATGATCAGATATTTGCAGTAGCTCTTCCATATCTGATTCCTTGAAAGCAGGCGCAAATACATGGACTTCCCCCGGAAACTCTTCTCTAGCTAACTTCGCTTCATAGAGTCCACTAGCCGTTGTACCAGAGAGATATTGGCTAATTAGGGGATAGGTTTTATAGAGAGAATAAGCCTTTTGAGCTAGCAAAACCTTACAACCTGCCTTTTCCTGAACCTCTTGTAGAATGCGGCAATTCTCTTCTAATTTTCCTAAGTCAATGATATAAGAAGGCGTTGGTACTTGTTCTAACTTCATTAGTCCACCATTTGTGGATTTTCAACCACAACCCATGGCAAACCGTATTTATTTAAAGCTTCCATGAATGGGTCTGGATCCAACTCTTCAAGGTTATAAACTCCTGGTTGTTTCCATGTACCATCCATCACTAATTTTGTCCCAATCATAGCAGGAACACCCGTTGTATAAGAAATGGCTTGTGAACCAACCTCTGCATAGCACTCCTGATGATCGCAAACATTGTAGATGTAGATTGTCTTTTCAACGCCATCTTTGACACCTGTAAAGATACATCCAATATTTGTTTTTCCAACAGTGCGTGGGCCAAGGCTTGCAGGATCTGGAAGCAAGGTTTTCAAGAATTGAATTGGAACAATTTCTTGTCCGTTAAAGTTAATGGCATCTGTACGAAGGAGACCAACGTTTTCCAAGCATTTCATGTGCGTTAGATATGATTGGCCAAAAGTCATAAAGAAGCGAATGCGTTTAACACCTGGAATATTCTTTGCTAATGATTCGATTTCTTCATGGTGGAGGAGATACATGTCTTTTTGCCCAACTTGAGGGAAATCATACTCACGTTTGATAGACATAGCTTCGACTTCTACCCATTTTCCATCTTCCCAGTAAGAACCTGGTGCAGAGACCTCACGTAGATTGATTTCTGGGTTAAAATTTGTTGCAAATGGATAACCATGGTCTCCACCATTACAGTCTAAAATATCGATATAGTGGATTTCATCAAAGTAATGTTTGAGTGCATAAGCTGAAAAGACGCTGGTTACACCTGGGTCAAAACCAGATCCAAGTAGAGCAGTCAAGCCTGCTTCCTTGAATTTTTCTTGATAAGCCCATTGCCATGAGTAGTCGAAGTAGGCAGTAAATCCAAGTTCCTTACAACGTTTCTCATAAATAGCACGCCATTCAGGGTCTTCTGTGTCCTCAGCCTCATAGTTGGCAGTATCGATATAGTGCACACCTGTTGCCAAACAAGCATCCATAATAGTCAAATCTTGGTATGGTAGAGCTACGTTCAAAACGGCTTCTGGTTTGTAACTTTCAATCAAGGCAATCACTTCTTCTACCTTGTCAGCATCAAGAGCAGCTGTCTCAATCTTAGTATTTGTTTTGCCTTCTAATTTAGCCTTCAAGTCATCACATTTTGACTTTGTACGGCTAGCAATCATAATCTCTTTAAAAGTTTCGCTATCTTGGCAAATCTTTGAAATAGCAACTTGGGCAACGCCCCCACATCCAATAACTAATAAACGACTCATTTTTTTCCTTCCTCTTCTTCTAAAATGTCTTCTACATACTTAGGCAACATAAAGGCACCAATATGCAAGTTTGCAGTGTAGTATTCTGTGAAAAGCTGACGTTTTTTCCAGCCTTCCTTATCAAAATCTTTGACAGGGTGATATTTTTTCGATGCAAATCCAAACAACCAATAACCAGCAGGACTAGTTGGGATATGTGCTTGGTAAACCCGGCTAATTGGAAAGGCTTGATTGACCTTGCGGTGCATGCTTCGGCATGCTGACTCATCTTCGTCAAAGAAAGGACTACCATGCTGGTAAATCATGATTCCGTCTTCTTTCAAGGCTCTATAGCTATTGCCATAAAATTCCTTGGTAAAGAGCCCTTCCGTGTGGCCAAATGGATCTGTCGCATCATTGATGATGATGTCGTAATCATCTTCACAGTTTCTCAAAAATCTCAGTCCATTTTGGTAGTAAATGGTAACGCGAGGGTCATCAAGTCCTGCAGCAAAATCTGGGAAGTATTCTCGACAAACCTCAACCAGCATCTCATCTGGTTCTACAATATCGATTTGTTCCAATTCTGGATAGAGAGTTAATACTTGGGCAACACCACCGTCACCACCCCCAATAACCAATACTTTCTTTGGATTTGGATGGACAGCCATAGGAACGTGAACTGTCATTTCGTTGTAGACAAAGTCATCTGCATCTGAGAATAAGACATGCCCATTTAAAATCAATATCTTACCAAAAGCTGGTGTATCTAATACTTCTATATCCTGCCATTCACTTTGACCAGAATAAAGTTGTTTGGCTGTTCTCATTGTTAACTTGACATCTGGAGTATGAACTTCAGAAAACCATAAATCCATCTAGTTCTCCTTTCTTTCAATGACGTTGATATGATTGACATCTGGATCTTCAGTACCTTGGAGGGAACAACCACGTTCCTTGGCAAATTGGATATAATCGACAATTTCTCGTGTAATCCGTTCACCTGGCGCTAGGATTGGAATTCCTGGAGGATAGCACATGACAAATTCCCCACAGACTTGTCCAATGGACTCGTCCAAGGTTAAACTTCTTCTATCTGAGTAAAAGGCTTCCTGTGGAGACAACACCAACTCAGGCTGGATATATTCTCCAGCAATCAAGTCCTTCCCATCTCGTGAGTATAGTCTCTTGATATCAGCTAAAGCACCGACCAAGCGTTCAATGTCTTGGATACGGTCACCAATCGAAATGTAGGCTAAGATATTCCCGATATCACCAAACTCGATCTGAATGTCATATTCATCTCGTAAGAGGTCATAAACCTCGATACCTGTTAGACCAATCCCCTGAGTGTAAACTGACAGCTTGGTTACATCAAAATCACAAACTGATACCCCATCTACTAGTTCTTTTGAGTAGGCGTAGTAGCCACCGATGGCATTGATTTCACGACGAGCATACTCAGATAACTCAATAACTTTCTCAAAGGAATCTTTGCCACGAAGGGCTAGGTTTCTACGAGAAACATCGAGACTAGCCATTAGCAAGTAGGATGCTGAAGTTGACTGTGTCAGATTAATGATCTGACGGACATATTCAGGATTCATCTGATTGCCAACCAAAAGAAGAGAACTTTGAGTCAAGCTGCCACCGGACTTATGCATGGATACAGCTGACATATCTGCTCCTGCGTCCATAGCAGACAGAGGAAGTTTATCTGTAAAGTGCAGATGAGCACCGTGCGCCTCGTCTACTAAGACTTTCATTCCCGCTGCGTGTGCCATCTCTGTTAAACCCTTAAGATCTGAACAAATCCCATAATAGGTTGGATTGTTAATGAGGATAGCCTTGGCATCCGGATGGTCCTTAATCGCTTGCGCCACACGCTCATTTTCAAGCCCCAAAGCAATACCGATTTTTGGATCCACACTCATCTCGATATAGATAGGAATAGCTCCGCATAAAACGAGAGCATTGATAGCTGATTTATGGACATTTCGTGGAAGTATGATTTTATCACCTGATTTACAGGTAGAAAGAATCATGGTCTGCACGGATGAAGTTGTCCCACCAATCATCAAAAAGGCATGAGCAGCACCAAAAGCTTCTGCCGCTAGCTCTTCCGCTTCTCTAATAATCGAAATAGGATGTCCTAGATTGTCCAAGGGCTTCATAGAATTGACATCAATACCAACGCATTTTTCCCCTAAAAGTTCCACTAATTCCGGATTCCCTCGGCCACGTTTATGACCTGGTACATCGAAAGGTACAATTCTTTTTTTTCGTAACTTGACCAGTCCCTCATAAATAGGAGCTTGGTTTTGATTTAACATTTTAGAGACATACTCCTTTATCATAGTTATTTTCACCTTATGCAAGGTTCTAAAGGATACTTATGAAAAAAGAGCAGGTTGGCACCTGCTCTACAATCTACTGACGTGTTTTTGTTTGTTTCTTTTGAGTATGTCTGTTCCTGATGTTTCCTAACTCTCTAGTAGCAAATATTACGTACTTTATTGATCGTTTCACAAGATGACGTGTGCTTTCACCACACTAACAAATCTATACGAATTAGGACAAGTGTCCTAACATCAACTTATAAAAGTAGGCTTTTAACCCTATCAATAATGTGGCTTTTCAACCACGCTTCGGCATTCAACCCTGCCTGTCCGTAGGCATTTTTTACTCGGGTTTATATTTGCTAGAAAACATCATCTCATTTTCTAAGCTTCATTACTATACCATGATTTCACAATCTTGTAAAGTACTTTTAGAACTTTTTTTAAATAATTTAATATTTAGTTCGTGTAATTTATTCAACCAATAAATAGAAATCGTTTTACATTTAAATCAAAAACAAAAAAAGGAACTAAATAAATTAATTCCTTTTAGATAGGCATAATCAAATTCAACTATTCAAAATCGTATTACTCTTCATGCGCTACTTTGGCAGATAGTTCAAAATCAGTCATCAAATAATTTTCATCTAGATGGATAAGACTATAATACTCATTCCAAAATAGAGAGTCACTGTTACTTGACCACTGTAATCCATACCACAATTGAGTGACATCACTTGTATTTGATGGGGGGATTGACCATAGATGCTTTTTGAAAGTTTCTTTAACAAGTGGAAGGTCCAGTCGACTAGTCAAGTCGAGTTCATCCAATTTCAAAGTGATAGAATGTTTCTTTGCTTCTTCAATACTGTCCTTATTAAATCGAATCTGAATAACCTTAGAATCTTCTAAAGCCATATCCTGATCCTTAGCTCCGTAAAAGGAAATACTCCCCAGCACTATACCATTTTTTGCTATTAGATATGGAGCGTAAGGTACTGTATTGCTATCAAGTCTGAAGCCTTTTTCGATAGTGACTGTTTTATTGCCCGAATACTTCTGGAAACTGCCATCTGTCAGGAGGTCTTCGTAGTCGCTAGCACCATCACCTTGTATTACATAGATATCAAATCCAGCTTCCATCAGATCTCTTACTTTGGTTTCTGCTAACGTGATTTTACTTTCATTTATTTGCAAAATTGGTGCTTGAGGTGGCAAACCAATCGTGAGATTAAACATGACTCCTACTAGAAAGACCATCAAGGTTATAAGGAGGGAAAGTAAAGACTTTCCAGTCCTTTTTCTTGCATTGAAAAGAGCCATTATAGCTGGGAGGAGGATCATTTTTGCTAAAATAGAATTCCCCACACCACCTCTATTTAAGGTCTGAAAAGCAAAGATCCCTGCGATTGCAATCAGGGACAGGTAGACCAAAATCTCGCCTAGACCCAGTTTTTCTGTTCGAGTTTGTTGATTTACAGGAGTTTCGTACAATGACTGTCCATTCTCTTTCCTCTTTTTTAGAAAGAGATAAAAGCCTAGACCGAGTAGCAGATTAAAGATTGCAAAAACTATTAAAGTACCTATAATCACCGTTCTACCCATGGCTCTCTACTCCTTTATATTCTCTCTCAAATCTTATCTTTCTCTTCATTGTCCAATTCCCAATCAATAAAACCATTAAGAAGAAGAGGTCGCCTTCTATCAGTACAATCGGTAAAGCTTAAATGGCAATGATTCTCATCTTTTTATCTTTAAGGAAACTGCTGATATTTCTAGCTCTATTTCCCTAGAAAATGCTATAATGGAGCTATCAAAATTGTTCTCTAGCAATTGAAAAACGGGGGAAGTAGTCATGCTCACCACTATTGTTTTAGGATTTTATGCTCTTTTCTTTCTATCCTTGTGCTTTACTATCTATCTCTATATTAGATTTGTAGTTGCGGTTAAAAAAGGCAAAGACATTCCCAAATGGATTTATAAACTTGGTCATGCTGTTCAAGGAAGAATTCACGTTGACTATGAAGAAATCACTGATGCTAATGCCCTTAAAGAGATTCATTGGTTCTTGCTAATCTATTTAATCGTAAATCTACTCGTATTGGCTGTCTTCTACTATCATGGTAATAGCTTTCCTCAAGCCATTTATGAATGTTTGAAAAAACAATTTTTTATCGTAATTGTTAGTATGGTTTTAAAAAGTATTGGCAAATTTGTTGTACTAGCTATAAGAAAAAACTTTCAAAACAGTCATGTCTATGCATCAACCAACGCTTTTATCGGGACAGCTTTTTTAACGAGTTATGTGTTTATGTTTTGCATCATGATGAGTGGTCTTCCGGCTCAACCTGTTCCAGTAACCATTCAAGATACTACTGTCATTATCGGTGAGAGCAAGGCTTCCGAGCTTTTGGACCAAGGCTTTAGATTCGAAGATAAAAATCCAGAGAGTTCCATCACCAATCCCAAAAACGACCACTTCTACTACGGTCAGCTTCTCGAAGTCAAGCGGGATAATCAGTCCTACGGCTTTATGAGCCTTACTCCTACGGGAAGAGATACTGATCAACTCAAAAACTGCGTCATCACCTATTACAGAACACCTAAGGATAGCAAACAACTAGAAAAAATTTCCATCAATCATGTCAAACTAGCAAATCTCAAGCTCCAAGATTTTCAAACACGAAAATTAATCGATATCTTTGAAGTCAATCCAGCTGATTATAACGTCTCTGATAAAGAAACCAACTTTATCCTAACCATCCAAACAGCAGATTACGACCTCTGGAAAAGGTACCGTATTGAATCCAAGTTTAATTCAGATGGTTCGATTGATAGCTATGGAGTCAGAGCTCAGCATAGCATGTGGGAATGATGGAGTGTTAGCTTTAGTCATTAGTAAGCATATAATCAAATAGATGAGCGTTTAGGCGCTCCTACTTGATTTTATGCTTATTCATTTTTTCTTGGAAAATATCTATAAGAATTTGTCGTAATTCTTGAGCTTCTTTTTCTGGAAGTTGGCCTTCTTGTTCAGCTACAGCATACAATTCCGGATACTCAAGAGAGATTCTCTTAATCGTACGCGTAATCGCATGTTTTCTAACAAAAAACGGGATACGCTTAATGTATTCTTGAGGGATCAACGCGATAATTTTGTCAGCAGTTTCTTTATCACTCAGTTTAGAAAAAGTCAGTCCCTTTTTTATCATTTCTTGTTCTTTTTCTGTAAAATCTTGTAATTCCATATGTCTAGTCCTCGTCTTCACTGACTTCCCAAATCTCCGCTTGGTAAGGTTCTCCATCTTCATCGTATCGATTGATATAACCAATAAACCTTTCATTATTTCTTGGTCTCTACTGGTTTCCTTTGATAACCCAAACAGCCCATACCCCAATTAGGAATAAGACTATCATTCCAAACAATACATCCATAATGTCTACTCCCTTAAAATTGAACCCACTTATCATTATCCATAATAAATGGTTTAGCTAGACCTTCTCCTGTATAGTTTTCGTATTTTGTATCTAGATATTTGTAACAATCTTCCTTGGTCGCAAATCTGATGGCTTGATAAGGCTCCTCAAAGGTTAACTTTTCGACAAAGAGATAACCATCCTCGCTTGGTACAAGAATGCCGACATGGCCAATAAATAGGGATTGACCATCCAAGTCATCATGGACTACTACAGAGAGCATTCTTGCATTTTCATTAAACTTGAATTGAGAAAGGAATTGTTCCATCTTTGCAGCATGAACTTTGACATCTGTCGTTGCTTCGGTCTTGACTCTTGAGAATAAAATATCAAAAGCATCCTTGTCTTCCGTACCAAAGACCTTACCTTTGTCAATGGCATCATTATCGACAAACAAGAGAGAATCATCTTTCTCTAACTTAGGAATTTCGATAGAATTTTTCAATAAACAATAACTGTTAATACGACAGTTGGTACCGACAAAATCACCCTTTTTAGGTGTCCAAAGATTGCTTATCTTTTCAACATCATAGTCTGTTTTGGTAAATGTAGAAAAATCTCCAGTTAAGCCTACTGAACCGACTGTCGCGTTGTAATCATTTACAAGGTTGAAAAATGCATCGACACTATCTTTATCCAAATGTGCAGCCAAGGCTTTCCGAACTTCTTCTTCGCTCGGTTGATTGTTCAAATTGCTATAAGTTGCTTTCCAGGAAACTTGATTCGACTGTGATTGAGTCACTGAAGTTTCAGCAGTACTATCAGAAGTCTTTTGAGTTTGACTACAAGCTACTAATGTCAAAAGAAGTGTTGAGCAAAAACCAATAGTCGCTAATCTTTTAAATTTCATAGGCATTCCTTTATTAAAAAATATCGTTAAAAAGAATTGTCAAAGTTTAAAAATCTTATTCTTTAGGTTGAGAATAGACTTCGATATGCTGACCTAGCACCTTGATTTCTACTGGTAGATCATCAGATTTGTCACCGTCAACATCCGTTTCTAATTCAGAATCAGAAGAAATTTTTATATGACGAGCTTTTATATACTCGATATTATCATTTACGACGACATCCCCTTTTAATAAATCAGGGATAACCGACAATTTAGTAAGGATTGAGTCATCTTTTAAAATCAAAATGTTAGCATAACCATCCTTATCTTCATCAAAGATTTTTTTATCAGCGAAATAATTGGTAAGGAGAACCAAGACATGACTGGCTGGGCCAATGTAATTTCCATTTTCTGTCTCAACTCTAATGTTAAATGCTTGATCCGTTACGACAGACTTCATGGTATTAATCGCATAGGCGAACATGCCAAATTTTGTTTTATCCTCTATCCCAACGTTGTGGATGGCCTCTGGTAGTGAACCAATACTAAAGATATAACCAAAATAATTTCCATTTGATTTTCCGATATCAATTTTATTCGTAGAATTAAAATCGAGTTCGTCAATGGCACCGTCAATATCTTGATTAATTTCTAATAGTTTCGTAATGAGGTTTCCAGTTCCTCCTGGGATAATCGCAAGTTTAGGAATGTAGTCTTTTTCCGCGATACCAGAGATTACTTCATTTACTGTCCCATCACCACCAAAAACAAGAACAGCATCATAGTGCTCACGAGAAGCTTCTTCTGCAAAGTTTGTGGCGTCTTGAGCTTTCTCCGTAATTTTAATTTCCACATCTTCAAAATAGTCTCTAGCTTTATTCTCCAGTTTCACCTTATAATCCAAGGCTTTTTCGCCACCAGAGGTTGGATTGATGATTACCATAATTTTTTTCATTTATAATTCTCCTTAAGGATTTTAAAAACAATATAGATCAATTAAAAACCTTTTTGTTTCTCATTCACTTATTTGATGTCGTATTAGATTGATAGCTTTATATTGAGTTAAAAACTATACATATAGAACTATCTAAACTCATTGTACTTGATTCTAGTTTATTTAGCAAGTTTACAAGATGAGCATTAAAAAACCAACCGATATTTCCTTTCGTTTGGTTTGTTTATTTGTGAAAAGTTAATAAGTTTAACTATACAAAAACTCCTCCATCGCTTCTTTCACATATCCCTCTACATCTTCAACCTCTACAAACAGCGGGTCTAAGTGGCATAAGAAGTGCCAATCTTCGGCGCCTTGTTTTTTGTAGAGAATTGCTTCGCCGTCTTCACTTCCGAAAAAGCTTCTGTCAACTTCATACCCTTTGTTTTCTAGGAATGCTTTTACCTTGCGGAAATTTGCTTCTCGTGCTTCTACATAAGCTTTCACTTCATCGTTATTCACGACATAAGCATCTACTTTTGTAGCTCCTTCTATCATTTTATCGTTTTTAACCGATAGATTCGAAATTTCTTTCCAAATGATCTCAACATTTTCCTCAGGGTCAAACGAAAATCTAGATAAAGGGACAATATTTCCGTTGAAGATAATCTCCATATAATCCGGAAGATTTTTTGGATTAAAATACTCCACTTCAAACCCATCTTCGTTTTCTAGAGTATACCCCGGGATTTGAGATACAAAGGCTTTCCCTTCTTCTAAAGAATCAAACGCGACTAAATCTTTTTGATAATCACCTTGATACAATTCCAATATAACCATCGATAACCCTCCTAAGCTTTTTCTTTCTAAACATTATATTGCTACCGTCAATAGGAATGAAACAAGCGCTCACGATGTACATCCAGTAGTCCTGCATGCAATCTATAATCCTCTTAAAAGTACACAGAAGCTTTCGCAACAACGTATCAGACAGAAGAAAGAGAAGTTGCTTATTTACGATACGC
This sequence comes from Streptococcus sp. HMSC062D07, assembly GCF_001814215.1. Classification (NCBI taxonomy): domain Bacteria; kingdom Bacillati; phylum Bacillota; class Bacilli; order Lactobacillales; family Streptococcaceae; genus Streptococcus; species Streptococcus sp. HMSC062D07. The sequence continues at coordinate 278,508 of NZ_KV815334.1, read as the reverse complement.
CTCTATTTTGTTTTTATATTCATTTAGAAGCTGTTTGGAAAAAACTTTTTCGTTCTTTGAATCTCGAACTTCCTTCCAAAGGATAGCAGCAACGGTTAACTTGTTAGCATACTGATGGCTACATTCATCCGTACAAAAGTCTTTTAGAAATTGATTCCACTGACAAGCCGAATGATCATACTTGGCGTAATTTGACTCTCCATAATAAATTTTAATCATATCCTGAATCGTAAATTTTAGATCATGATCCCTTTTTACTTTTCTCCAAGCGGTTGCCATATCCGCATTAAATTTGAAGGGACTAACCCCTGTTACCGCAGCAAAATAATCTCTAAACTTCTGGTTAAAAGAAAACCCACAGTTCAGTAATGGAGTCTCTAAAGTGATTACTTCAGATTGAGTTTTGAGACCTTTCCTCAAAGATTTCTCTATTTTATTTCCCTGAAAATATTGTTCAATTATATAAACCAATTCTTGCTTCGTCCCTCTATACTCTAATCCAAGAGACTTGCAAATTTGGGAAAGTTCTTCTCGATACCAATAGTATTGGTTGAATTCTTCAAATGATTTTATCTCTTTAAAACTAGGTCTGTTTTCTACCAAACAATCACCTCCATCCTTCAAATCTACGATGCTAAGATCAAAAAGTATACTATTGGTGTTAGAATATAATTAGTACAAAACAAAATGAGATATTCCCTTATTTGTTATATAATAATCCTTTACTATGGAAGTATCAAACGTTGTAGCCACAATTAATAAAGCAAAGACTTATCGTAACACCGAATCGCCTTTAATAATACATTCTCATCATGGATGAGCTTTATCAAATACGAAAAAAACTATGGAATTTACCTGGCTAAGGAGATGGAGAGATAACCATCTCCTTATAAACCACTACTATATTAAGCATCGTTCATACATTGCAAAAGCTCATAATTCTGAACATACATCTCACTATTTAGTAAGCTATATTTTTCATTTTCTAAAATTTTTATATTTATATTCGAATTGATACTATAATCTTTTTCGGAAAATCCTATTGACGAAACAATTAACTGACTAAATTGATCTGATGATTCCATAATATACTCGACTAATGCCTGTTTCTTCTCTTGGTCTGTCTCCGCATTATTAGGGCTATCAAAAACCATTGGAAATGTTGTTCCTTCAGGATTAAATATCTGTTTTAAATCATTGAGTGTTAGATACCATATAACGGTCGATAATGGTTTATTGCTTCCACTTGCACAAAAATTTTTAGATAGTTGTTCATAACTGTCAGCTTCCAACTCATTTAAATTAAATCTTATTTTTGATTTATCAATCAAATAATAGTAATTTTCATCAACAGATTTCATTTTATCTTTAACACTTTTAAATTCTTTCTTCAGTGGTTTTAGAGCCTTCTTTGTGCTGTCGATAATTCTGCTATTAATAGTCAAGTCATTATTAATCTCATCGATTAGTTTATTTAGCCCTCTGAACTTGATATAGTCTTTGATTTCCTTTTTGTTTTTACAAATCTTTTTATTATGCTCCTCCAAAGCCAGAGTTAAGTTTGAATATATTCCCTCATTTTTGAATATTTCATCTTCAATATGAGCATTTTCTGTTTTTATTGCATCTTTCAGACTAAGAGCATTATCAATATGATTATATCTCTTACTCCTTAGTTCCAAAGTTGAATCTAAAACAGAATGACATTCAGGACAAACTTTTGATTTTAAAATAGTTTTTATTTCCTTTTCTTCTTTTATTTCGAATTTAGATATTTGAGATAAAGTGATATTCTGTTCAACTAATTGATTTCTCAAGTCAACAAGCTTATTCCTTACTAAGTTCATCTCATTAATCAGCGATGAATATTTTTGAGTTTCTATATTAAGCTCATTTTCTAAGGCACTGCTTGTTTCCGGACATGAAAAACCATCCAAAATTAAATTGGTTCTGTCTTTCATTTTAATTAATTCTTCTATTTCTTCTTTCTTGCTTTTAATTTCAAGTTCTAATTCTTCTTTGTGTTTCACAAGTTCGAAATATTCTTTATTGTAAATGCCCAAATGTGAGTAAATAACATTAAGTTTAAAATTACTGAACTGAGCAAGGTTTTTAAACGAATTAAATTTTGTACCGATGTATTCATCTTGATCTAAAAAATTCAGTAAGAAACTATATGCAGGTGGTGCTATTACTAATTGATTTGTATTTTTTTGCGGCAACCATATAGAAAAATTAAATAAATTTCCCAAAAAATCTGCTAATTCACTTCTATGAATAGTAGTAAAAATAAGATTACCTTTTGCATTAAATATTTTAAATAATTTTTGAGATCGATAAATTGAAAAATCTTTATCATCCACCTTAAAAGATAAAATATAGACCTTATCCTTTTCTCTCCACTTCGAGTCAAAGTGCGAATCCGCACCCAAGGCATGGTATAAACTTCTTAATAAAACTGATTTTCCTCTATCTGTTCCATCTATATCACTCGATGTAATAATATTAACTCCCTTTTTAAATTCTGTTGAATAAGCCTCTTTTTTTACAACATCAAATATATATATTTTGTCAAATATAACATTCATTATAAAATTCCTCCTGAAGCATACATATAATAAATTATTATGTATTGAACTGATTTCATATCATCAGTAAATTCCACATCAAAATCGTCATCAAATAATTTTGATATTTCTTCTAAATAACTTTCAATATCGTCTAACGAATCTTCATGTTCCGCAATATAATTATAAATTTTTATTTTTATTAATCGTAAAGACTCACTTTGCTGCATTTCAATTATATTACCAAATGCTGTATTATATCTTCTTCGTTTAGCAAATGATAGGCTATTTATATATTCTTGTGTCTCATTGATTCCATTTTTAGATTCCTTTTTATGTGCATTTAACATTTTATCAAATTCACTTCTTGTAATACCTTTGTTTTTTACAACATCTTCATAGGTACCGGAATCAAATTCATAAGAAGCTTTTTCTCTAACAGAATCAACAACCAGTCTATACAATGCATTCGGATTTTGAGGTTCTTCACCTTTAATATCAACAAAAGATTTTACTAATTTCCCTCTAATAGAATCCTCTGGATTTAATAAATCCATGTTATCAAATATATAAAACACAGTGTCTAAACACACAGTGTCTAATTTTAATTCTGTACACAACTTCTTCCTAACATCATCAAGTACATCCTGATCTAAATCTCCAAAACATTGCTCAGGAAAATCAATTTCTTTATTATTGATTTTAAGTTGTTTATTACACACAATTGCTAATTTTATATTGTAGTTCGGTGAATATAAAGCATATAGTTTCCCTAAAATAGAATTATTCTCATTCTTACCTTTCTTACACAAATTATTCGAATTGTAATTACCACTTTTCTTCGTCTTTATTTGATAAAAATCCAATTCATCCTCTTTATGCAATTCTATATCACATTTAAAATCAAAAATTATCGTATATTCATTGTTCGCTCTATGTTCATCGATCATCTTACTAATTCCCCATAACAATTCTAATCTAAAGCGATTTTTAGCAATGCTTCCAGATAAATCTTTTGGTAAATTCATGTAATATTTTTCTTTATCCATAATTAACCTCATTTCAAAATCTACTTATCAATTCTTATACACTCCACGATTTCCTCAATATCACAATCCAAAGCATTGCAAATCCTAAGCAAAACATCCGTAGTCACATTTTGTCCATTTTTCATTTTATAGAATGTGCTTTTACTTACTTTTGCTTTTTCCATCAATTCGTTGTTTGTCATATCTAAATCAATCAGTTTTTTGAACAATCTTTTATAACTAAATATCCTCATTTATATTTTCACCCTCTATAATTGTATCTAAAACCACATATGGCTCTTTTTGTTTAATAAAACTATCTAATTTTGTTCTTCTGCCAAGATATAAAAAATCCATAATATCATTAAATTCCTTTATTTCTTCACTGTCCTCATTTATAATTCCATATTGCTTGTAATACGGCAATGCACTTTCAAAATCAATATATAAACGACCTTTTGAATCTATTTCATTTCCAATTTTCATAATTTTATCAATACACAGCTCATACATGTTTTTATAAGGCAAACTAAGTCTAATGATTTCTGCGATTTCTATCCCTTTATTTTTTGCAATCTCAGTAAATCCCTTATCTGACATCACATCTAAATTAATCAGGTTATCTTTTTCTTTCTCAGTCCATCTAATGGCTTCTTCTCTACTAAATGCTTTAACAATTACTAACGCTAATTTATCAATAACATGTACATTATTAGGATATTTGCTATATAAAAATATTAGCACCTTATATCGTACTATTGGTGGTAACAATGAAAATGACTGCAAGACATCGTTTCTTGATCCAAATTCATAAGTTTCAAAATAATTAATAAGCATATAAGAAAGCATATCCAAAAGCTTATCAACAATCGTATCAAATTCATCAGATGTAACTTCTCCTAAATATTCAGTATGTGTAAATTTATTACCATCCTGTTTAATATTCTCTAACGCTTCTTTTAAAAATTTACTATTTTTAAGAGTATCAATTTTTTTAGTTATTTCATTCGCACCAATCGTCATCTTTTGACTTGGGTTAATGTCTAAAATTTTTCTCACAATTACTTCTGCATATTGGCGAATGGTAGCAATTTTATTTCGATTAGATGTCTCAGAATAAAAAATATCCCCCATTAAATCTTTTGCTAATATTTGATATTTTTCATTATCAAATTTTTTCATTCAGCATCCTCCCTTCGATAAAACTATATTTATTACATTATACCATAAAATACACTTTTTTCATAAAATTATTCTCTTTATTCGAACTCTTACAAATAAAAGAAACGATGCAGTCCTAAGACCGCATCGAATGCTACCCTAATAGCCATCTTAAATTAGCAACTAGAATAATTACAATATTTAATCATTCTATTCACCTCTCCAGTTTTAATGAATTTAAGATAAACTCCAGTACATTATTATTTGATAAAATTTTTCCTCCTATAAATTCTTGTATAGGAAAAATAGTTCTAACATCAGTATATAATTCTATATCACCTAATTTCTGTAAGTTTATAAGTATTGACTCGTATTGTTTACGATAAAATTCATTGTACGAAGAATGTGATAAGCTCGGAACAGCTCCTTTAACAAAGTCTCTATTATATTCTGGTTTAAAATAATTAATTAGTAATGCCTCAACAATATTAATCATTTGTGCTTTTGATGGAAAATCCTCATAAAAATTATTTTCAAACTCCAATTGATAGTGAGAATCGTCTTTCTTTCCTAAAGTTGTGAATAAATCCAATTGATTTAAATCTAATAGCAATATCTTAACGTCATATTTCAATTTACTAGAAATACAGTCTGCTAAAATTATTTGCAACTTTTCATGATTCTTCAATCTATCAATAGCATCCCTATTGTTTTTACTTCCTCCAAACGCTTGACCAATATACAATATTCTAAACTTAGGAATTATATCAAGGTTATTTAAATAAAAATAATCAACAGGATACTTATCTACGCCATTCACTATCATAACTCTCTTATCCATAGAAATTTCCATTGTCAAATTTTGAAATAAATTCTTTTCTTGATCAACTACTGTCCAATTGCATTCAATAATTTCTCCATCTTCCGATTCCAATTTCACAAATAATTTACCATTTTTTTCATCTATAATTTTGGTATCATTAGAAAAATAATATTTTTTAATCCCTAATATGAAATATAAATTAGGAATAAATCCATCAATCAATTTATAATCATTAACATCGCTTGGGTTTATTAATTCGCAATAATTCAACATAAATTCTGATAAGCGATTAGCTTGTATACTAGACATTTACATAAACCTCCTCGTATTATAAACCTATTATAACATGCCCATACCATATAATGCCATAACATAAAATATTACAATCTTGTAATTAGTGTATTTCTATTAAGTTTAACTTTGCCTTTTCTTTTGATATATTCTTAAATATTGAACACATTCTTTTTATCATAGTCCTCCACTAACTTGTAATTTTTGTGCTTTGTAATATCAAATTTATCTGATAGAAACGGTCTGACACCTCGAAGCTGGAAAATACATTTACTGCCATCCATAACGGTTATCCCATCTTGGCTCATTAACTCTTTTCCAGTCTTTTGATAATTCAGTCCATAACTATTGGCATTGGATCTGGTTTCAGAAATGTTATATAGATCTATAGTTTTTTTACCCAGTGTTTCAGACAGCTCTTTAAGTGTTGTCTTTTATTCTCCACCAAGAAACAAAGTGCTATCACAGCTATCTACAATCGTATCTGCATTATCCTTGTAAATTGCCTTTAGCTGGGATTGTGCCTGCAAGATAATACTTGCTGAAATTTCTCTTGAACAAATTGTCGCTATTAACTTTTCGAACTTTGAAATTAAGCCGATGTTGACACTCTCGTCAAGAAAGTACCTTACATGAACAGGTAATCTTCCTCCATACTCATCATCTGCCTTATCACAAAGTAGGTTAAATAGCTATGAGTACATGACAGACAACACAAAGTTAAAAGTATCATCTATATCTAAAATAATGATAAACAGTGCTGTCTTTCTATCTCCAAGAGTATCAAGCTCAAGTTCATCTTCTTTCATCAAATCCCTAAGCTCCTGAATATCAAATGGAGCAATCCTTGCACCACATGATATAAGAATAGACTTTGCTGTTTTTCCCGCAGCAAGTTTGTACTTTTTATATTCCTTGACTGAAAGTGTGTAGTTTTTTTCTTTTCCAATGCTTCAAATAGTATATCAATGGGATTCATGTATGTTTCATCATCTTCTCTGGCTTCTGAAGCGTCTATCATATCAAGGAGTGTTGCGAAGTTCTTTTCTTCCCTTAGAGCTTCATAAAAAATATAACTATCAAAACCATATAGTAGAGCTTTTCGGCTTTGACTCAAAAATCTTCACCTGCTTTTTCACCCTTTTCCTTTGTGTTTGCAATGATTGTCTGCACTAATTTGAGTATACCTTTTTCACTTCTGAGATAGGCGAATGGATTGTACTTCATGCTCTTTTTGAAGTTGATGATATTTAAATTTTTTATCTCATAACCATTATTTTCAAGCATCTTGCCACATTCAACGACTATCGTTCCCTTAGGATCTGTTACGCAATATGAAGAGTTCATTTGCATTAGGTTCGGTTTTACATAAAATCTCATCTTACCTGAGCCAGAACCACCAATAACCAGTACATTTTTGTTACGAGCACACTTTGGATTAGCAGGTCTTCCATTCATTGTTAATCGTTCAGTTTGGGTAAGCAAAATGTTATTTTGAAACTTTTCATCGATATCTGGCTGACTATCTTTTATTTTTACCCATCTTGCTTAACCATACTCTTTCCCCTGCCTAGACTTTTTTGCATTTTCCCTTTGGTATAGACAATAAATTTAATTAGAGCTGCCACTCCCACGCCCATTAAAATGTCAGAAGGATGAATGTTTGGAATAAAGCTCATGGTATTAAGCTCTAATATTCCTAGAAAGATTTTATCTATTACATCGCCACCCGTATAGACTCGTACATAATGAGAAAAAATATTGCCAACATAGAAAAATGCAAGATAGGGAATATTCTGCTTTAGAAACTTTTTCTTATCTTGCACCTTAAATAAGCCTTTGATGTCTTTTAGTATTTTATCTATCATAAGCTCTACTCTTTTTGTTTATTCTTTACTTTATCTTTAGAAACAGTGTTTTTAGCCATCTCCTTGAACTTCTCAATATTTTTATGAATGGACTCTTTCCTTTCCGATTCTGAAAGAGCGTGTTTGAAGGCTTTTTCCATTACTTTCATATCTTTGGCCTGAAAGAATACGGAGTATTTTCTGTTTTCTTTATCTTTCATCACGGAAAACTTAACCCCATATCTGATCAGCTCTTTTTCAGTTCCTTCAGTTCCATCCTCATTAATTACATAATGCTTGTAAAACTGCTTAAAATGCAGGATTTTCACGATTTCACTCTTTGTAGCAAACCTACACACTCAACATGTGATAATATTCTAATTTTATACTAATAAACAAAAGGCAATAAAAATCATTTTAAAACGATACTGTGGAACGGAAAGTTGATCACTTCTTCCAAAAGAAATATCATCCATTCTATAATTTTAAATCCTTTTCTTTACTAATTCTATTACTAGCCAATATAGTATAAATTAAATGACCTATAAAAATGATGATAAAAATAACATAGCAGCCAGTCTTACAACTTACTACTTTTCATATGATAATTTATAAATGTCTTTCCAGCCACTCGATCTTTTTAAAATCCTTATTGTTATTGTGATCATTTCGATAGGAGTCTTGAGAAGAAGCTTTGTAAATACTTAGATACTGCTCCAGACTTGGAAGACGAAAAGTGATGCCTTCAATGTGAATAAGCTCTATATCCGATTCCGAAACTCCTGCAAAATCAGGTAAAGAATCGATACTTCCAAATTCAACACTCACTCTATCCTTTTGAAATTCATGCTCATGAATATCTATTAAGACGTAGCCTAAGTTTTTCATCACTTTCATTATTTTGTCCCAGTCATAAATTCTGAGATGATCAGGTGCTTCCCAACCTCTAGGGTCACCAGGCACATGAATGTCAATGTCAGACGGCTCCCAATTTTCTTTCGTTCTAAACTCCAATCCCAAAGAACCCATCAGTGTCGGTGTAATTCCGACTCCATTTAAATGGAAACAAATGGTTTTAAATTCTTTAAATAAGAGACTCATGTTTACTCTAAACCTTTCATCTAAATGTTCGTTATTTCTTCTTTATTACCTTGAACAAAATCATCTTCATTTTCTAGAGTATATCCAGTTATTTTGGATACAAATTCTTTTCCTTACTAATTCTATTACTAGCCAATATCGTATAAATTAAATAAGCAATAAAAATGATAATAAAAATAACATTAATTTTTAACACAAAATAGAGATTTAACAAATTTGCGAACGCATGAAATAATAGACAGTACCCCACAGATTTCGTTTGACGATAAAGAAGCCCTAAAACAAAACTTAAAAATAATGTATATATAAAAAATAAAATAAAAGGAAATCCTTGATGACTTTCTCCAACTATAAACCATAAAGGCAGATGCCATATTCCCCAAATTGATCCTACAATCAAATTAGATTGCCAATAAGTATATTTTTTATCAAGTAACGGCTGTAATATTCCTCTCCATCCTAATTCTTCATGTCCACCACCAAAAAAAATTAGTTGTATAAAGAATAATGGCATCAGATAAATTGATACTTCATTTAATTCTAAGGAAGATACAGAAAATAGTATCAAAATTGCTAACAAATGAATAATGAAATAAATACTACTATTTCCTTTCTTACTAAATAGAAAATGTTGAAATTTTATATTATTCCTTTTCAAATAAAAGCCACTTGCAATAGCTGGACCAAGTGCACCTACTATATGTAACATTCTCCCTATAAATGTTTCTAATCCCAAAATATAAGATTGAGTAAAGATGGCAAGAAGCCCCCAAGATATATAAGTAATTCCAAATGTAAAACAAAGATAATTTTTTAAATTCTTTTTGTCAATTTCTGTCATTTTATCGCCCTTATCTTGATTATTTTATGAATAATATTTTTACTGCTTCTTAGTTGCTCTCGATTATAACTACCTATATTCTATCATAAAAACACAAAAAAGCCTTACAATCAAGGCTTTCATTATTCATTTCGTCAATACTTTAGTTTCGTAGATTCAGATTCGCATGATTAAAACTAGTCAATTTTCTCTATGATATTTCCAAGTTTATCCAATACAAGACAGGTATGATCATTTAGTGGAATTATGGGAACATTAACGAGCTCTTCAGCTCTATCCTTATTAGCTTTATCATTCCATGAATCATAATGAACACTAATTAAAAACTGACTAAAGAGTCCTAATCCATTTTTTATCTTTATCTGATGATCTGAATTATCATTAGGTGAAACATAGACTTTTTCTCCTAATAATAGGGCTCCTGCAGAAAATCCCATAACTTTCGCCCCTTTATTCAGCATACGATCGATATAATTTTTGAACTGCTGATTGACGTAAGTAGCTAAATACTTTTCCGTATTTCCACCACCGATGATAATTAGATCAGCATCTAGATAGCTATCAAAATTAATCTGCTCAATGTCCAAGAGTAAGTAATCAGTGTTTAGGTTAGAAAAAAGGCTTTGGAAAACTTCCGTGTACTTTTTCATATACGGTTGCCAATTTTCTCGATAAACTGTAAAAATGACAATTCTTTCGATCTTCCTTGATGACACAATTTTATTAACAATCGTATGGTTCTTTATCGGCGGATTTCCACCCATCAAAAAAATTTGTTCGTCCAATCTTTCACACTTTCTAAAGATACATAAATTTTGACCACGTTCTAAAATTATAATCTCTTCTTAAAATGAATAATTCTATTTGCCTCCTGAAATCCAATATTGAGATGAAATTTTATAGAATCCGTATTCGTTAAAGTACAGTCACTTGCAAATTCCTTACATCCTTTATTTTTCGCCCATTCCTCACATTTTGTACAGAGGTTTTTAGCAATATCCTTTAAACGATATTCCTCGTCGACAATAATCCCTTCTAAGAATCCCACAGGACTATATTTACAACCTTCAACATAATCAAATCTGAGTGAACATAGTGCTAGACCTACAATTGTGTCACCTTCAACTTCAGTAAAGATTGCAGTATTTTTGCCATTCGTATATTTTTTTACTTCATCAATAGCTTCTTTATCGGTCAATTGGGGCCATAATTGTTTCATTAGTTTAGCCGTTTTTATAGAATCTTTTGTTATTCCATCCATATTGATGTTCCTCCGCGAATTACAAGCAAATGTTACGAATCATGCTGTTACTTTGTTACTCATTGATTGATACCAATACCATCACCTTCTGCTTTTCTCCATAATAATTAATTTCCCCCTTTTTCCTTCTAAATCTTTTTTCACAACAAAAAAACCTGAATTTCTATATGCTTTTTGAGCCAATATATTTTTTTCATTTACAGCCAATATAATATGGTTAATTTCTAATTTTAAAGTTGAATCTATGAATTCAAATATTCCATTCAGAGCATTAGAACCATATCCTTGATTTCTGAAATTATCATCAATAGAAAATCCTCTAATAAGCGCATAATCATTTTGATAATAGCCGTACTCTTTAGGACCAGTGTTTAGGTGTAGGCAAAAAAAACCAATTACTTTATGGTCTTTATTAAGTATTACTATTGGGTATCTATCCTTATCTTTTTTAGACTTTTCAATAATATTTTTTGGGGTATCAGTATGTGTAATATCATTTAAAGAATAAGAACTTAAAGAATGGTAATGTTCAACTTCACTATACAAAGATAATTTCATGATAATTAATTCCTTTCTCTTTATGTAAGATACATAACTAAATCAGTTGATGATTTAATAATCATATCAATTGTTTTCATACTTTCTACTTTCCTATTCAACTTTCAAATATATAGCGTTTTCATTATTTTCTTATCCTATTATATCATTATTCAAAATAAAAAACTACAACTTACTAGTTGCAGTTAAACACAGATTTTCTTCCGTTCCTTCTAGAAATTTATAAGTTAACTTTTAGAATTTGTTCAGTTATCAAAGTTCATTTAGCTTTCTACTATGTAAGATTCTTGCTTGATAGCGGAGTGAATTTTCTATTCTACACCAAAAGCAAAAAGGATATATTTTTAATAAATTCCATTTGAAAACAATTCCTGTTCTATTATAGTAATGGTAATTCTAACTTTACACTTGCACCATGTTTATCCGAGTTGTTTTCTAATATGATGCGTCCATTATGTAATAACATTATTTTCCAAGAATTATATAAACCTAAACCATGGTTTGTAGCTGAATGTCTACTCTTATCTCCACGGTAAAATTGCTCCGTTCCTCGTTTTAAATCCTCATTAGAAAATCCTGGGCCTTCGTCTATCACAGATATTGAAAGTATCTTATCTGTAGTCATTATTAGTAATTCAATGTTGGATTTGTCTGGTGAATATTGAATAGCATTACTAAATATATTTTGAATGACTCTTTCAAATAATTGTATATCTATCATTACATCTGAATCTTCACAATTAATAGATTTAGATATAGTACGGTCATGTATTAGTGTAATCTCTCTCGCTATTTCACTAACTCTTTCGATTATTTCTGACACTTTTACTTTTTGTAAATTCAACGAGCTTAATTTAATTGACTGATTCATCTCCATCAGAGCTTTTGTATAATCTGATATACGTGTTGAATTTTTTATAATGTACGCTACATAATCCTTTTGTTCATCAGTTAGATCAGTTACCTTTAACAATTCAGCATTACCTTGGACAATAGAAACCGGAGTTTTTAAGTCATGCATTAATGCCGATATCTGACTTCTCTTATTCTCTTCTTTAATCCAATTTTCTCTTAATGAATCACTTAAGGCTTTTTTCATTATATCAAGGCTATTTAAGACATCATTAAATTCTTTGATATTTGAACTTCCTATTTCAAAGTCTAATTCTTGGTTGGCGATTTTATCTGATGCCTCTAGCATTGGCGATAATTGCCTTGTTATTCGTTTTGCCCAGATTAGAGTAGCCACAAATGCACTCATTAAAAAGAAAATGATTAATAAAAATATTAATAGTAAATCTACGCTAGGGAAATATTTTTCCATCCAATCATTATTGTAGTGTGGCTCTAGTGAATAATGGATTAATACATATCCATCATTCCTTTTAAATTCTATAAATGAAGAATATGGAGTTGAAAATCCCTCATGATTGTGAAAATTCTTAGCTTTCAGTTGAATAGCTTCATCCATATTAGTTTTTATCACTTCACCATCTGGCGATAAAAACATATAGCTAGCTCCTTTAGGTATCAATGCTTCATCAAAGTCTATTTTATTTAAAATTTTATATTTATTTTCTTGTAATAAATTTTCTGTATGGTTAGCCGGAAGAATCAAACCAACACTATAAAACGCTGTAAAAGTTAATAAAGCTAGTACGATGGCACATCCTAAACCAACTCCAACAGTCATTAAGTATTTAAGAAATACTATTTTGAGCGACTGTCCTTTTCTAATTAATTCCATTTATAACCAATCCCCCAAACTGTAGAAATTGGATTTTCACCAAATTTTAAGAACTTTGCTCTAATATTTTTTACATGTTCTGATATGGCAGAAGAATCACCAATCCCATCAAATCCAAAAATCATTTCATATATTTGTTCTCTTGAAAAAACTTGTCCCTTTCTCTTTGCTAAAAGCTTCGAAATTTGATATTCAGACTTTGTCAGATGAATTTCTTCCTCCTTCACAAATACTTGATTGGAGGATAAATCAAATCTTATATTCCCTAGGTTTAAACTCGAATGTTTTTCTCTTTGTTCTCTTCTCAGATGAGCTTCTACCCGTGCTAACAATTCACCAACACCAAATGGTTTGGTAATATAGTCATCTCCTCCACTTAATAAGCCATCTACTATATCCGTTTCCATTGCTTTTGCAGTTAAAAAGATAATCGGACAATCCACTTTACTACGTATATTTTTACAATAGCTGATTCCATCAACCTCTGGCATCATTACATCAAGTAATATTAAGTCATATTTCCCCAAACTATTTTCATCAATATCTACCGTGGTTTGGTAAATATCAACAATATGATCTCCTTTTATTAAAATATTCTTGATTAGAGTCAGCATATCTAATTCATCATCTATAGCAAGAATTCTTGCCATACCAAACCACCTCCATATTTATAAATATTTTATTATTATACCATATTCCATTTACAAATACATTTAGAGCTATTATTCACTGATTGACTTTCCACCCCACCTATTGAACCATAATAAAGAGCCAGTAAAAATGACTACTGTAATAGGTATTGCTACATAGCCCCACATGGTAAACTCTTTAATTAAATATGAGCTATCAGCCAATTCACTTCCAACAATATATGTTGCAGATAATCTCGATGCCCAAGTACAAGGTAAAAAATACCAAATATTTTCACCTAAACTTGTTATTGAAAGTAAAGCAATCAACGTTTCCACAAATCCCAATCCTATAGATGCACCACCACCTAACATAAGTGATACCCATAAATGAATCATATATGTAGATAAACATCCTATAAAAACTAATAATAATTCAATTAACCAAGCCATAGTCCCTTGATTACCAAATAGCATTGCAAATATAAAAACTGCTAAACTTATAGAAAATAGGAAACTCAATAAGAGCATTATAAGTTTTCCACCATAAGCCTTACTTCTGGATTTTGTAGTTGATAGAATCACTTGAAATCGTCCAGCACTTGCTTCCATGTCAACAACCTTAGATGTGATAGCACCAAATATTATTGGTAAGATAGCACCTAAAAGCACAAAATAATTCAGTATGATATCCATATCAGAAAAATTTTTTAGACTTGTAAATGTTGCTGCCCAATAAAATATTAGAGCATATAAAACAGGTAAGATAAAGTGAGCCCATGGAATCCAAGTATGCTTCAATTTATAAAACTCTGATTTTAATATATTCATCATTACTTCACCTCTTGCTTAGAAAACCATTTTGCAGTAATGAAAGTCAATAATGTAAACAAACATATTGATAAAATACAAGGAACAAGTAAGGATGTGTTTAAAATCATTGGATTTGATACTTCTGTTGGGATACCGTTCGGTAAAATACGCATAACGGGTACCATCAATCTAATCCCCCAAGAATAAGGGCAATAAATCCACATAGAACCGTCAGCTAACAAAATTCCTAACACAATTCCTAATACAGCATTTACTACAATGCTTACTATAAACCCAAACTTTTTAGCCAGGAAAAAACAAAATGGAACTTGCCATATGTTAGTTATAACCAATAATACACTTGCGAATAATAATGTCGTGAATGCATAGTTTCCTGTTAATTGTTCTCCAATGAAAAATTGAAAAACAAATACTCCTAGCATATGCAAAATAGCAGTTATACTTAGATAAATTGAAGCTGTTAATATTTTTGAAATCCATATCTTTTTTAAATCAATATTGAGTGGAAAAATTGCTCGGTAGTTTAATTTTCTCTCTTCCTTTCTATGCATCATTGCAGGTATTAAAGCGAAAGTTGCCGGCATTAAAATCACATACCACCAATTGTATGCGTTTATGCTAAAATATGATGGCATTAATACAAATGCATTTAGTAAAGCTATAATCGGGGCAATGAGTAATATCTTCAACAAAAAGCTATGTTTGTGTTTCAAATTTTCTGCAAAAATATAATTTTTCATTAAGCTACACCCTCTTTCCATTCTTTACAACATTCATAAAAAGTTCTTCTAAATTTTCATTATGATTAATTGTGTTTTGATATTTTAATTCTCCTTCATGTATAATTCCTATATGATCAGCAGTTTGTTCCACTTCTGCTAAAATATGACTAGACAGAATTACTGTTATTCCTTTTTTTGGAAAGTTTCGTATTAAATCTCGTAATTCTTGAATTCCTAATGGATCTAATCCGTTTGTCGGTTCATCTAGTATCAATAGTTTAGGATTATTTAATAAAGCAATTGCAATACCTAATCTTTGTTTCATCCCCAAAGAAAATTGACCGCTTTTCTTTTTTCCGGTATTTTTTAAATCTACAATTTCTAAAACTTCATCAATTCTTGCATCAGGCAATCCAAGTAATAATGTTCTAACTTTTAGATTTTCTCTTGCACTTAAATTTTCGTATAAGGGTGGCATCTCGATTAAAGCACCAATATCTGATAAATCATTTCTACTCCATTCATGTCCTTCAAACATAATTTCACCTGACGTCTTGTGTAACATACCTGTAATCATCTTTAATGTCGTAGATTTACCTGCACCATTAGGTCCTAGTAATCCATATACTGAATTTTCCTCAATTTTTAATGACACATTATTTACAGCTTTTTGTTTTCCAAAAACTTTTGTTAGCTCATTTGTTTCCAAAATATATTTGCTCATATTTTGTTCCTCCTTTAATCTTGTAAATAGTATAAAAAATATTTTTAAGGATTCTGTAAGGAAAAAATATTTTTCAAAAAGTAGCAAGAAAATTCTAATATATTAAACGTTTTGCATTTTTTTCTTTAGTCTTTTATGCCATATTTCATATACTTTATAAATAAAAAAGGCAGAACCAGAGTTCTGCCATAAATAACCACTATTTATCTTACAACTTCAATCTCCACCTTGCTCTAAATCAAATTTTAAGGAATTGAAGCATTCTCTTTCTAATCCTATAGATATGCCTATTCTGTTCGAGTTTCAGCTAAATATATTCCCCATTCAGCTAATTCTTCAGGCAAATCATAAACAGTTTTTCCATTACTTTCATAGATTTCAGAGATTCCTGGTGAGGTCTTAGAAAAAGTTTTCCAAGCTGTCACTAGTTCTTCTACAAATTGAATATTATGAGCTTCAAAAAAGTCATTAAATTTCGATAGTTCTTTACTATAAATTGTCACAACATTATAGCTATCAAGCATGATCTCATCATGACTTTTATGCCCACCAAATCCAAACTTACTTAGTCCATCATTAACAAGTAAATCACCGTATCTAATCAACAGTACTAGGCATTCCTCTCTTGAACAGCCATCAATATAATAAACATCCTTATGGGATTCCT
>NZ_KV815334.1:261086-261607 GCF_001814215.1 Streptococcus sp. HMSC062D07 | reverse complement strand
TTCCAAAATAAAAAACAAGGGCTCGTCATGAATCGCAATAAAGTGTTGAAAAACCTCTAATATTTTTTCTGCGTGTACATTTGCCGTCAAATGATGTTCAGTTAACTTTGTAAATGATTCAAACAGGTTTTCTACCAAGCTAACTTGGTGACCTTTTACTAAATTCAACATTATGCGTCCTCCAGAGAATTTAAATATTATACACGTTTATAATCTCATTATACCATTAAACCTCTAAAAAGACTGCAACTTCCCAGTCACAGTCTCTTATAAATCTACCTCAATTCCTTCAAGGAAAGTTACTACAATTTGTCCAGCTTCTGAAATAGATTGATAGCATGTCATACTATAGTATCCAGAAGCCCAACTTGAACTATTACTCTGATTCTTACCCTCTATTCGATTAGAGAAGCTACCTTCACTCTTTTCATTCTCCCTTTCGTTCAAAGGTTTCTAATATTTTACAAGCAGTGGTACTGCCTCAACATGTGCTGAGAGCTTTCTTCTATACTAATAGACGA
>NZ_KV815334.1:208801-260986 GCF_001814215.1 Streptococcus sp. HMSC062D07 | reverse complement strand
TTTTATCAATGGTTTAGATCTAGTTAAGTCGATTGTACATAAACTTTTAGTTTTCCTATAAAAACCGAACTTTGTATCAAAATTGTCTCTCCTGCTACTAGTAACGGAATTGATATTTGGATTTATTTAGCAAATAATTTGAAAGATGCAGATAAAACTTTGTTAGAGGACTATTTTTCAGGAGTTTTATCAAAGTATACAGCTGAATTTGCTTTAGATATCCTCATCATAAAACAAAATGCAGGAGCTGGATGGATAGCTACTTTTGATATTAAGCCTGTTGCGGAAGCGACCTACAATCGAATGGCTCGAGCTTCTGAAGTAACCAATGAAGATAGGTATGATGAAGATATAGATATATGGTAGACAGTAAACCTTTACTTAAACGTGGGGGTGGAAAGATAGGATGGTCTATCCCAAGCCTCACCATAAATTTTTTAGTTCTAGGTAATGTTGGAAGTGGCAAAGGAAAAACAGTCCGATTTGATAAAACTGAGCTCAATCGCTGGTTGCAAAATCAATAGCATTTTTACCGTAGTTTGTTATAATGAAGCTACGGTATTTTCTAGCTCAATTCAAAAGGAGAATACTATGTCAATTACAAAAACCAAAAATGAAACTTATCGCTTACGGATTTATATTCCTGAAGAAGTAAAAGCTTCTCTTGGAATTGATAAAAAAGTGATTGAAAAACGTTTCAAGCTAAGGAGTGAGGCTAAAAAATATGAACTCGAACTACAAAATAAAATAGATAAAATTCTGAGCGGCGATTCTACTTCACAACTTGAAAGAACTGGTTCTATCCAATTCAAAGAGTTTTATCATCAAGTATGGTGGGAATCCTACAAAGCAGGGCAAACAACTTCAACCTTAAAACCACCCTCACAAGCTACTATTGACGGTACAGAAATTGTCTTTAGAAAGCACATTCTACCCATGCTAGGGAATTACTCGATTGACTTTCTTAACCAAAATAAGCAGGTTATTTTAAACCTTCTCACTCAAAAGGCAGAAGAATATGCCAACTTCAAAGTCATCAGAAGTTACGTTAATTCTATCTTTGACTGGGCAGAAGAATTGGAATACATCGAAACTAATCGTATTTCAAAAACTATTAGACGAATCAAAGCAACTAAGAAAATCAAGTTACAAGAAGCTAAAAACGATGAAGATTTATACCTATCACAATTAGAGCTTCAAGCATGGTTTACAGCTTTTGAAGAAGACTTAAAAAACGATAAGATCTTATTCAAAGATTATGTGCTGTTTTACACAACATTTTTCTTAGGAGATAGAAAGTCTGAAAGCTACGCTCTTCAATGGAAACACATTGATATCAACAAACAAGAAATTCAGTTAATACAAGCCCTAGATAAATACAAAAATCCAAAATCTACCAAAGGAAACAAGAAAACAACTTTCCAAATCCCAACTGAACTAGCTGACCTGCTTCAATCTTGGAAAAAACAACAAAAATCAGAATTAGCTAAATTTGGTATTATCCAATCTGACGAACAATATGTATTTACTTATGTTGACATGAAAGGCAATGTAAACAGCCCCTTACACGCTGATTATCTCAATAACAAAATGAAGTCAGTCAAACGCCGTCACAAGGAGCTGACACATGCTACACCACACAAATTACGCCACACCGGAGCAACTTTAGCTAAACAAGCAGGAACATCACTTGAAGCTATTTCAGAGGCTTTAACGCATAGCGACACTTTTACAACTAAGACCTATGTCAATACTTCAAATGTTGTTCCAATGGCAGTTGGTGAAATTGCCTACCGCAATCTTAAAAAGTAATGGTGTGAATTTGGTGTGAAAAGTGGTGTGAATTTTGCTAAAAATCAGTAAAAAAACACCCCATGGTGTGAACCATGAAGTGTTGTAAATGCTGTATTGTAGCTGGTTCTTAACGTTTTGAGAACTGGCTAGCTTTACGAGCTTTCTTAAGACCTGGTTTCTTACGCTCAACTTTACGTGAGTCACGTGTAAGAAGTCCTGCGCGTTTCAATGAATCGCGGAAGTCTGGGTCTACTTGAAGAAGGGCACGAGCGATACCGTGACGGATAGCTCCTGCTTGACCAGCGTAACCACCACCTACAACGTTAACGAAAACGTCGTATGAACCTACAGTTGAAGTAACTGCGAATGGTTGGTTGATGACCAAACGAAGGTCAGCGTGTGGGATGTACTCTTCAACATCTTTTTTGTTAACAGTGATTTTACCAGTTCCTGGAACAAGGCGAACGCGTGCAACAGCGTTTTTACGACGTCCAGTACCTGCATATTGTGCTTGTGACATACTTTATTGTTCCTTTCCTTAGATAAGTCCTGAAATATCAAGAACTTCTGGTTGTTGTGCAGCGTGAGTGTGCTCAGCTCCAACGAATACTTTCAATTTCATACCTTGAGCGCGGCCAAGAGTATTGTGTGGAAGCATACCTTTAACTGATTTCTCGATCAAACGAACTGCATTTTTAGAACGAAGTTCACCAGCAGAGATTTGTTTCAATCCACCTGGGTGGTTTGAGTGAGTGTAGTAGATCTTATCAGTTGCTTTTTTACCAGTCAATTTAACTTTTTCAGCATTGATAACGATTACGAAGTCACCTGTGTCAGTGTGAGGTGTGAATGTTGGTTTGTTTTTTCCGCGAAGCACGCTTGCAACAACTGCTGAAAGGCGTCCAAGAGGTACATCAGTTGCGTCAACAACGTACCATTTGCGTTCTACTTGGCCTGGTTTAGCCATGAATGTAGTTTTGTTCATGATTTCTCCTATATGAATGTCGTTTTTGTTTACAGGGCGGATGTTCCGGTCCGCAGGGTATTTGAAAGGTTCCGGGGCCTTACAAATGGGGTAAACAATACCGCCTACTATTGTATCAAAATTCTCAGATAAAAGTCAAGCGGTTGGGAAAATATTTTTTATTTCTGCCAGATTTTCAATCTTCTTTCTTCCTTCTCCTGAGTGATGACTTGAAAACCTTTAGAGAAGAGGAAAATAGCACAAGTCAAAAATAGAGTGACAATGATGTAATTAACCACAAGACCATGGTCTCCAACCAATGGTGGTTTTGTCATAAAACCGTAATCTCCACCCGTCAATAAATTGACTATAAAAATCAAACCATTAAGTAAAGAGGTCAGTATAAGAATACCTTTGAAATCCAAGAGACGAGAATCGTAGTTATTTAAAAGATAAATCAAGGAATTTCCAAGAAGAGCTAAATGTCCGAAAATAAAGGACAGAATAACAATGTGCGGGAAAGAGTAAGCGTCTGGGATTGGATAAACAAAGGCTGCAATCGTCCCGAAGGTTCCAAGCAAAGCAAAATATTGTTTGGTTTTTGAAATACCTGGAAGCAAGAGAACTACAAACATGGCTAATCGGCAATGATAAAAAGGCAAGCTTTCTGACAGCGGGAACTGATTGATCCAATACCAGCTGTAAAGCGAGATTAACTGAATTGCCTGCATAATCTGGAAGAATCGTTGACAAACCTTATTATCACGATAGCGATAAGCAAGATAAATTGTCAAAAACAGTAAGGCAAACGTGCTTGCGTACCAAGTAAATCCAAATTGGGGTGGCTCCGTCGGCTGGGTTGTAAATAAAGCATCCCAAACATTCATATAATTTTCCTCATTTTCATATAAGCCACCTCTTACTTATCTCCATAGAGCCTAGCTTACATTTATTTCTTATATTTTTGTGTCCCAAAGAAGCTGATTCTTCGAGACAAATTAACTCTTAAAAATTTTTTCTTAATAGAAGACCATTAGTCTTCTTGCAATCTTTCTACTAGCTTAGCTAGGTTCATAGAGTTGGAACCTTTAAGTAGAATTTGGTCATTTGCACCAAGAATTTCCTTGACCCGCTTAAGCATAGCTTCAAACTGGTCTTCATCAGCTGTTTTCTTGAAGTAATAAACATGGCCGATTGGGAACATTTGACTGGCTAGTTGAGCCAAATCAGCAATGTCTTCGCCGTAGAAAATAACGGTATCAAGGACATCGGGTGTAATGCTCAAAATCATCTGATTGTGGAGTTGAACAGACTGTTCTCCAAGTTCCTTCATATCCGCCAGAACTGCGATTTTCTTACCACCTTCATTAGCTGGAATAGCAGAGAAAGTTTCTAAAATCAACTTCATAGCTGTTGGATTAGCATTGTAAACATCTGACAGGATATCTGCTCCATTGGCAGCTTTTTTCCACTCAGTACGATTGCGGGTCAATTCTAGATCCTGGAAAGCTTGACCAATCTGCTCCTCAGTCACTCCTTCTTGCAGGGCAACATAAGAAGCAATCATGGCATTAGTCGCATTGTACTTACCTGTTACTGGCAAGTCAAGAGCCTGCTCCAAGAAATTAGCCTTGAAGGTTAAGCTATCCTTACGCTCAATCAATTCTGTAATTTCGAGTTCTGCACCCGGACCAAAACGAACTACTTTTTGGTCAGCAGGTAGATAATCCTCTACAATGGGATCAGCTGGCGCCAAGAGCAAGCTACCTTTCTCCATACCATCAGCAATCTGTAATTTACCTTTGGCAATCTCAGAACGATCCTTGAAGAAGGCCAAATGAGCCTCTCCGACCAGAGTCACAATAGCTGTTTTCGGATGAGCCAGTTCAGACAAAAGATGAATATCTCCCAAGTGATCCTGCCCCATCTCCAAGACCAATTTCTCAGTGTCATCTGGCATATGAAGAACTGTATAGGGTAAGCCAATCTCGTTATTGTAATTTCCTTGCGTTTTGTAGGTTTTGTAGCTTGTAGAAAGTAAATGAGCCAACATATCCTTGGTCGTTGTCTTCCCATTTGAACCTGTAACAGCAAAGACATCTACACCTGTTTTTTGAAGGTAATAGGCTGCAAGAGCTTGAAAGGCTGTCAAAACATCCTCTACTAAAATATAAGGATAACCTGCTACTTCTTTCTCTGACAAGGTTACAGCAGCGCCGTTTTCAAAAGCCGTCTCGATAAAGTCATGACCATCACGCGCCCCCTTGAGTGGCACAAATAGATCACCAGGCCCAATCAAACGACTATCAAACTCTGCCTTAACTAGTGGGCTGTCCGCATAGCTTGTCACATCATTTTTTGCACTGACAACACGCGCAACTTCGTGAATCGTAAGTTTCATGTTTACTCCTTTAAAAAGGGGCAGGGAGTCTTGCCCCGCCCTTATAGCTATCTTTACAATAGGTGCGCTTCACGCTTGTTAAAGCTCTCTTTAGCAAGCTCAACCAGACGCTCGATTAGTTCTGGATAGCTAATCCCCATATTGTCCCAGAGCAAGGGATACATAGACCATTGGGTAAATCCTGGCATGGTATTGAGCTCATTTAGGAAAACTTCTCCCTTATCTGTATAGAAGAAGTCACAACGAGACAATCCAAGTCCACCGATAGCACGGAAGGCAGCTTCTGCATTTTTACGCATGACTGCTACTACATCATCACTAATCTTGGCTGGAATATCCATCGTAATCTTGTTATCGATGTATTTTGCTTCGTAGTCATAGAAGGCTACGTCCTTGACAACTTCACCAGGCAGAGTGCTCTTGACATCATAGTTTCCTAAAAGCCCAACTTCGATTTCACGCGCATTGACGCCTTGCTCTACCAAGACACGACTATCATATTTAAAGGCGAGTTCAAGAGCTTGATGGAGTTCCTCTTTATTTTCAGACTTAGAAATACCAACACTAGAACCCATATTAGATGGTTTGGTAAAGACTGGATACCTTAATTTTTCTTCAACTTCTGCGATCTTAGAAGCTAAGTCGTCCCCTTCAACAATGGCTACGTAAGGGACTTGGGCAATCCCAGCAGATTCCAAGACACGTTTAGTCGTGATTTTGTCCATAGCAAGGCTTGAAGATAAGATGTTGCAACCGACATAAGGCATTTTCAAGACTTCTAGGAAACCTTGAACGGAACCGTCTTCTCCCATAGGTCCATGAAGAACTGGAAAAACAACTGCGCCTTCTTCGTAGATGGCACTTGGAGCAATTTTCTTGTCCCAATCAATCGTTTCATTGGTCATGAGACGTTCATCTTGGCCAGGAGTTTGGGTAAATTCTTGGGTTTTGATAAAATCACCAGACTGGCTGATAAAGAAAGTTTTGACTTCAAAACGGTCATAGTTAACCGCACGCATGACACTCTCAGCTGACAATACAGACACTTCACGCTCTGCACTGCGTCCACCATATAATAGAATAATTGTTTGTTTCATATGATTGTCCTATTTCTACTAGAATACTCGCTTTTTAGTATATCACATTTGTTTATTTTTTTAAACTTGAATAGCACAAAAGAGACTGGATTAAAAATAAATCCAGTCTCTTGATTTCTTATATATCGTATCTACTAGCTAATTGCCTGTTCTATATCCTTACAGACTAAAGTTCTGTACGATTTTCAATAGCTCTTAGGAGCGTTACTTCGTCCGCATATTCGATATCAGCTCCTACTGCTAGACCTCGTGCTAGACGAGTAACCTTAATCCCCGCGGGTTTGAGTAGCCGAGAGATATACATGGAGGTCGCCTCACCATCTGCTGTTGCATTGGTGGCTACGATGACCTCAGAAACTTCACCATCCATGAGGCGAGTCATGAGACTTTTCAGGTTGATGTCATCTGGGCTAATCCCATTCATAGGGGAAATCAAGCCGTGTAAAACATGGTAAAGTCCGTGGTATTCTTGGATGTTTTCCATAGCAGCAACATCTCTGCTATCCTCCAGAACCAGAATCGTAGACTGGTCACGGCTAGGATCAGTACAGATAGAACAAGGATCATCATCTGTCAAACGCCCACAAATAGAGCAATAGGTCAATTCTCGCTTAGCTGCAAGAAGATTTTTTGCAAATTCATTGACGTCATCATCCGGCATTCCAATAGTATAAAAGGCTAGACGGGTTGCTGTCTTAATCCCAATACCAGGAAGTTTGGAATAACTGTCAATCAACTTAGCAATAGGTGTTGGATAAAGCATGGCTTCCTTTCTAGTTCATTGGATGGTGTTGGTTATATAAATTGATAATGTCGCGAGCAATTGCTGGCCCAACATTTTTGGTTAAATTGGTATTATGAGGAAAGACTACTGCAACTGCAATTTGAGGATTTTCTGTTGGAGCATAGGCCACGGCATTGGTATTATTAGCTTCTTGACCACCAGCTACATAGCTTTCACCTGTACCGGTCTTACCACTGATAGAAACAGTGGCGCCATCTGAAAACGCCCGTCCTGTCGTAAGGGGACTAGTTCCATGCGATACTTGGTAAAATCCTTGGTGCAAGATTGCCATATCTGATTCAGAAATATTGACCTTGTTGATTTCCTTGGTATCTATTGCTTGGATTAATTCCCCAAGGCCACCCTTATCATTGTTGTCGTATATTCCCTCGACAATATGTGGAGCTAGACGAACACCATTGTTAGCAATAGTTGCAACGTACTGGGCTAATTGCATCGGTGTGTAGTTATCAAACTGGCCAAAAGCATTAGTAATGAAATTGGCAAAGTTATACTCTTTGGGAACAAATCCAGTAGATTCATCTGGTAGGTCAATCCCAGTCGCAGAACCCAAACCATATTCACCAAAGGTTGAACGCAATTTCCCCATAGCAGACTCTAGATTGCTGGTGCCGACAAACATATTGGGTTGATAGGTCTGGCCCATGATTCCAAGAGCGGTTTGAACCATGTAAGCATTGGATGAATACTCCAAGGCTTCCACAGCTGTAATAGGAAAAGATCCATATGCCAATTTATACCAAGAATAAATTGGAGCTGAACCTTGGAAAACAATAGGCTGATCTGTTAAGGTTTGGTTTCCTGATAAAACACCATTTTCCCAACCTGAGCTGATGGTAGCGGCCTTAACAACCGAACCTGGGACAAAGACATTGGTTACCGTTCCCAAGGAATCAGGAGTCAACTCTCCCGTTTTCAGGTCATGTTTGAGTCCTGACATAGACAAAACAGCACCTGTTTTGGGGTTAAGGGCGACTGCATACACACCCTCAGAATACTTGGCTCCACCATTTCCTAGCTCGGAATTGAAATAACTTTTCAGCAAAGCATCCACGCTATCTTGGAAGGCCAAATCAATGGTCAGCTTGATATTGTTTCCTTTACTACCTTCCTCAATTGTATCCACACTTTCCATGTTGCCATATTTGTCCAGATGGATTTCTTTTACCGAGCGTTTTCCTTGTAAGGTCTCTTCATATTGCTTTTCCAAATAGGAGGTTCCAACACGGTCATTTAGAGAATAGCCCTTTTTAAGATAGGCTTCTGCTTCTTCCGCTGGGAGACCGGCTTTTTCACTAGAAACAGTTCCGACAATAGATGAAAGAGAAGTTTCTAAGACCTTTCGATCCCATGAGGTAGAGATAGAAATACCTGGCAATTCCTTTGAAGCAGAAGCAATTACAGCTACCTGTGTTTCACTCAAAGGATCTGTTTGAATATTTCCTGTCGCAAAATTTTCTACTGCATTGAGCTGACTAAAGATATAGATTGCCTTCTTTTCATCCTCTGAATAGTTCAGCTGATCAGAAGTGATACTCTCAGCAGCATTATTATAAACTTGAGCTTCAGATAGTTGATTACCATCAGAATCAAAACGTTTATCTTTGGGAAGTGCTTCTACCGTTTTTTTATAGACAGCTGGATCTGCTAGATAATAATCAGCCATTTGACGTTCTGTCAAATCTGGCGAGGTAACTGTTACATACGTTAAGAGTTTAGTGGAAATATCCTTTAAATCTGCAGCCGTCATCTTATTGCTTCGTGTGAAAGCTACTACTTGTTTAACGGTATTTTCTACCAAGGGTTTTCCAGCTGCGTCATAGATTTCTCCACGAGCAGAACTCGTTGTTACCCTAGTCTGGCTAGCTGATGCTAGCTTAGCTTCATAAAAATCCTTGTTCAAAACTTGCATATAGAGCAAGCGACCAATGATGGTCATGAAAAGCAAAATAACGATTGCAAACAATAAATTAAGTCGAATCGGAATCGAATGGCTGTTGAATTTTCTCATACAAATCAGTCTCATTTCTAATCAAAATCTTACTCTTCATTGTACCACAATTTGAAGAGAAAATTATGGAAAAAGAAAAGACTTTTCCTTTTTATCCCAAAAACAAAGCAACTGTGGTATAATGAGAGTAAGCGCTATTTTATTTGTTAGCTTTTATTGACAAATAATGTTTAACAAATAACTACAAAGGAGTCCTATGAACAAGCCAGACATCTCTACGATTATTGATCTTCACTTTGAAGAAATGACCGATTTAGAGCAAGAGATTGCCCGCTATTTTTTGCAGGCTGATACCATTCGTGATGACTTGTCTTCTCAGCAGGTCACTCAAAAACTTCATATTTCTCAGGCGGCTCTCACTCGTTTTGCCAAAAAATGCGGCTTTACAGGCTATCGGGAATTTATTTTCAAATACCAACAACAAAAGGATACCCTTTCCGTTCCTCAACAGGATATGAATCCTCTGACTCAGAGAGTACTCAGAAGCTATGCAAACCTACGAGAAGTTTCTCAAGGATTGATTGACGATGAACAACTAGAACGTGTCGCTAAGATGATTGACCAATCAGAACGCGTGTATTTTTTTGGAACTGGAAGTTCTGGTTTAGTTGCACGTGAGATGAAGCTACGTTTTATGAGATTAGGTGTGGTCTGTGAAGCCTTAACTGATCCAGATGGTTTCGCCTGGACAACCAGTATCATCGATGAAAAATGTTTGGTCTTTGGCTTTTCCCTTTCAGGAACAACTCCATCTATCATCGATAGTTTATTAGATGCCCAGGATATGGGAGCTAAGACAGTTCTATTTACAAGTTCACCGAATAAGGATACTCAAGCATTTACAGAAACCATTTTGGTCGCAAGCCAAAACCAAGCATCTTATATTCAACGAATTTCTGCTCAGATTCCAATGCTGATTATCATTGATTTACTCTACGCTTATTTCCTAGAGATTGATCGTGAAAGTAAAGAAAAAATCTTTAATAGCTATTGGGAGAATAATAGACTGAATGGTTATCGTAGAAATCACAGAAAGGGAAAATCCTAAATTGATTTTAACAATTTAGGATTTTTTATCATTCAAAATTTTTTGCATAAAATCTCGATAGACATTTATCTATACTCGCTAATTTTTCTAAAATAATTCAGCTTTCATCACTCGTACAGTAGCTTCTGAAGCAAATCCAAGAAGAGCATTGTCAGAAACGCTGGTCATTTTCACCTTGAAGTCAAAGACTGAATCAGCTTGCTCTGTAAAGTCGATTGTTGGAATCGTGATTGTTTTCTCAGTTTCACCATCTTGGAAGGTTAAGTCAGCTGTTGTGTCCTTGTACACTTTACCATGAACCCCTGTTCCTGGCTCTGTTACAACATGGACTGTTGCTGTTCCTTTGCTACCACCAACACGCTTAATGGTTACAGTAACCGGTTGACCTTTTTGAACTTCATAGGTCGTTTCTTTCATCTCAAACATACCTTTACCAGCATTGTTGAGCGTGTAGATACCTTCCGTTGCAATAGCTTTACCAGTTTTGTTAACGAGTTTGATGGTATGTTCACCTGGAGCCAAGTCAGCTGTTTCATAGACCATCTGACTACGCTTGCGAGCTGCATTTTTGGTTTGGACATCTGCAACCTTTTGACCATCCACGTAAACGGACATTTCACCGTGGTTTGGATCAACTGTAGACACTACATATGCTTTTGTTCCAGTGAAACGGTAGGTTACGCAAGCATCTTTTTGGTTAGTCCATATAGATGTTCCGCGGACGCCTTCAGATTCATCATACCAAGTTGTATTGTCTTTATCAGCAATTGTATTTGAATGGTAATCTAGTCCTAGAGGGTAACCATCTGTCTTCTCGATACTGCTTGGTGTCTTATAAACAGAGAAGTTTGTCAAAATTGGAGTCGCTTGTGCACCAGTAATGGTTACACGAATCTTTTGTGCCTCTACTGGTTGACCTTGGATAAGACGACGATAGCCAACAGTCGAACCTTCACCGTATGGTACCCAACGTCCATTAAGTTCAACTTCAACCTTGAAGCCAGAGATACGTTGACCCTTAGCGATATCTTCTTTGAGTTCGACTACGTCAAAACGTCTCTTTTGTCCAAGATCGACAGTAAATTCACCTGTCTTAGCATCATTTGCTAGTGCCCAGTTCGTATCATCCTTACCATCTGTCAAATGACTTGCTTGATACAAGTGATTCTTACGAGTAGAACTTGCAGTTACAGTTGCACCCTTAGCGAAGTCAGTCGCATACATTTGATCCAAGGTTGCTCGGAATTCTTGCAAGCGAGCGACATCTGCTTCTGCGAATTTACCTTCTTTATTAGGTGGAATATTGAGGAGAAGTGGAGTTCCACGACCAACAGACTTGAAGTAGATATCCATCAAATCTTTGATTGATTTTGGCTGTTGATTGTCATGGTAGAACCAACCTGAACGGATAGAAACGTCTGCTTCACCAACTGAGTACATGTCTCCTTCTGGATCTCCATGGTTGAGATATTCATTCTTCACATCATCAGTGATTTTAGCTTTCCTGACCTTATGCCAAACCGGATCTCCGGCGATACCACGTTCATTACCGATCCAACGGACACTTGTCGGTTGAGCAGAGAAGATAGCGATATCTCCTTCAGTTTCCTTGATGTACTTGAACCACTCATCAAAGGTATAAGTTACTTTTTGAGCTCCGCTACCACGCGCACCGTCCATCCAAACTTCGATAAACTTACCTTTGTTTCCGTATTTAGGATTGCCAAGGATTTCCTTGAGTTGGTTGAGGTAGTATTCGTTGTAC
Organism: Streptococcus sp. HMSC062D07; assembly: GCF_001814215.1. Classification (NCBI taxonomy): domain Bacteria; kingdom Bacillati; phylum Bacillota; class Bacilli; order Lactobacillales; family Streptococcaceae; genus Streptococcus; species Streptococcus sp. HMSC062D07. The sequence goes on along the minus strand of NZ_KV815334.1, from coordinate 249,101 downwards.
TCTTTCTCAGTTGCAACACGATATTTAGGATGGTTGGCATCCCATGGTGATAGGTAAACACCCATATTCATGTCATACTTAGTCGCTGATTTAGAGATCTCTTCGAGAAGGTCTCCCTTACCATCTTTCCACGGACTTGCAGCCACCGTATGGTCTGTATATTTAGATGGATAAATCACAAATCCGTCATGGTGTTTTACAACCATAATGGTTCGTTTGAATCCAGCATCCTTCAAAGTCTTAATCCACTGATCTGTATCAAGGTTAGTTGGATTGAAGTTTTGAGGATTTTCTTGACCATCCCCCCACTCAGAATCAGTATAGGTGTTCATACCATAGTGGATGAAGGCAGCCAATTCCTCCTTGTGATAATCCAATTGAGCCTTGCTCGGAAGTGGTTCAAAGGCCATAATTTCTGTTTCTTGATCCTCAGGGGAGCTTACTTTACTGTTATATTTTTCTTGTTGATTATAGGTCAATGATTGCTCTCCTTTAGTTCATATCTATTGGTATTACTGATATATATTTGAATTAACTTAAATATACTATATCGAAGTCAAAAATGCAAGATACCTTGCCAGCAGTAAGCAAGTTAGTATTTGCCTTTATTTAAAAATCCTAAATTGGCAAGGCCAATTTAGGATTGTTTTGTTTTGAAATGATAATAAGCACCGAGCATGCCAGCAGTATTCTGATGGTGGGCAAATTCAAGTCGAGTCTTGTCTGCCAAGCTTGGAACAAGTGAATCTTTCAAAGCCTTACGGATTTTTGGTTTCAAAATTGCTTCTTGCCCCATGATCCCACCACCAAGGATGACAACTTCTGGATTGGCAACATAACAAATATTTGCGAGACCCTTACCAAGGTATTCCACCATACGGTCAATCCCCTCCATACAGAGTTTATTGCCTTCGGTAGCTTCTTTGAAAATTCTACGACCGTTCCACTGTTCCACTTCATCTCCATGTGCGTCTGCTACATACTTAACAAGAGCTGTCGTAGATGCTAAATCCTGGAAAGCTCCATCCTGCATGTGCAGATAACCAACTTCACAGGCAGAATTACTAAAGCCATGAAAAACTTGGCCATCAATGATTAAGCAACCACCGATACCTGTTCCAATTGTCAAACAAAGGGTAATACTTGCACCCTTTCCTGAACCAGAGACAGCTTCAGCAAGACCTGCACAGTTAACATCATTTTCAATTTCACAAGGAATATTAAAGCTAGCTTCAATTTCCTTTTTAAATTGGGTTCCGGCATAATTTGGAATCTGTGGACCAGCGTAGAAAATCTCACCCTTATCAGGATCAACCATTCCCGCCGAGGAAATGGCTACACCTGACACTGGTCCTTTTTCCAGATAGCTAGCTACGATATCTTTTGTTTTCTGTAAGATGTGTGGACCACCCTTGTGAGCCTCAGTCGCTACTTCGTTAGACTCTACAAGTTGTCCCTCTTGGTCAATTAAACCGTATTTGATATTAGTTCCACCAATATCAATTGCAACGTAATTAGTCATAAAGCCTCCTATTGATTAGAGGAAACGCTCCTTAGTTTCACGAATCAATTGAGCAGCTGCTTCTACAACTGGACGATCTTCTTCGGTCACTGGTGTAAGTGGAGAACGAACTGATCCGATGTTAAGTCCTTCATTGATTTTCAAGACTTCTTTAATCACACAGTACATATTCCCATGGGCTGCAGTCAATTTACCGATGATAGCGTTGATTGCGTATTGCAATTCACGCGCTGTTTCTAGGTCCTTATCCGCAATCAATTGGTTAAGTTTCAAGAAGAGTTCTGGCATAGCACCATAAGTACCACCGATACCAGCTTTTGCTCCCATGAGACGTCCGCCTAGGAACTGCTCGTCTGGTCCGTTAAAGACGATATGGTCATCGCCACCAAGACTAACAAAAGTTTGGATATCTTGAACTGGCATTGAAGAGTTCTTAACACCGATAACACGTGGGTTTTTCAACATTTCTGTGTAAAGACTTGGAGTCAAAGCAACACCTGCCAATTGAGGAATGTTGTAGATAACATAGTCTGTATTTGGTGCTGCAGCACTGATGTCGTTCCAGTATTTAGCAACTGAGTACTCAGGCAAACGGAAGTAAATTGGTGGGATTGTTGCGATAGCATCTACTCCCAAACTTTCTGCATGACGAGCCAGTTCAATACTATCTTTGGTATTGTTACAAGCTACGTGAGCAATGATGGTCAATTTACCTTTGGCAACTGCCATAACTTCTTCTAAGATCAATTTACGATCTTCTACACTTTGGTAGATACACTCACCTGAAGAGCCATTAACGTAAAGTCCTTGAACACCTTTATCAATAAAGTATTGTACCAAGGCACGTGTACGTTCTGGGCTAACTTCGCCCGCATCATCATAACATGCGTAGAAGGCAGGAATGACACCTTCATATTTTTTTAAATCTGACATAGATTTCTCCTAAGATTTCTTTTTTCTGCTTTGAGCAGATGATTTTTTACTATTTTAGTATACACCTTGTAAAAAGCGCTTTCAATACATCTCAGCCACTTAGATTTTAATTTCTATTCATCTCCCATAGCTTTTCTTGTTTGAAAGTAGTTTCATGTCGTTTTCAATCTGCTTGATATTTAGCAAACAATTTTTCCATTAATCCAGCTTGGCAAAAGGCAAGAAGACCAAAGCCAAAGAGTAGAAATGCTGAACCACCAAGCACTAGAGTAAAGCCTGATAGATAGAGAAGCATAATAATTAATAAAATAATCGCAAGCATCAAGAAGAACCAAACGAAGTTAAAACTTACCAGAAGTAAGCCCTTTTGGAGCACTTCTTTCCAAGTCAAGTCATAGCGTGCAGCAATTGGATAGCTAGCCAACATAACTAGGGTTAAAAATATCAGAATTCCCAAGCAAATAGCTTTAATGAGCTGAAAGGCAACACCAGTTTGACTCCAAAATAGTGATAAATCAACCACACTGATCAAAAAGATTCCTAATTCCAGCAAACCTAACTGAAAACCTAATTTCAAATTTTGCTTGAAGGCTCTAATATAGATTTTGAAAACAGGAATACGACGGCTGCGCTTCACTTCAAAGATTGTCTGATAGAGACTGATTTTAGCTACTCCAATAGTCACAATAGGCAAACAAGACACAACAAAGAGTAGGTTAACCGTCACGATATCTAAAACTTTCTCGCAAAAACGCATCAGAAAGTTATCCGTATCGAATGCCGCTTTTATCAATCCAGATCCTTTATGTGCCATTGTTTCTCCTCCTAACTGACTAATCGATTAAAATTTTAAATAAATATTTGCGAACTTTATCTTCCATACCTGCATAACCGTTAGGTTGATGAGGTTCTCCTGGGAAGAAAACTGCAAAATTGTGATATCCCAACAAGAGTGGGTATTGTTCGTGACAATGAACAAAGCCAATATCGCTAGCTTCATCAAAGGCTACAGCCTCATCTTTGATGCGAGAACCGTAACTAGAATACTCATGTCCTTCAACTAACAAATGTAAGTCTGCATAGTTTTTATGATGCTCAAAGCGATCATTTTCTTCTTTGTTGAGAACATTTTCCTGCACAACTAAGAAGACCTTATCTCCATCAATATCGTATTTACCTAATTCAAAAGTATCTTTACGATGCTCATAGAGATAATCAATAGCCTTGTCCAGATTTGGATGAATTCCCTTGTAAAAGCTAATGTTTTTTAAATCATCAAAAATCATAGTAATTTCCTTTACCTGATTGTTATCTTCAGACACAAAATGTCTAGCCAGTAAGTTTATAAGTGTCTAACAAAACTTCATGAAGCAACCAACTCCTATCCATTTTGTAGACACTTATAATACTATATCGTTTTCAATAAATAGATTTTCCTATTCTCAATTAAAATTGAAGAGCAAACTAGGAAGCAATCCGCAGGCTGTACTTGAGTACGGCAAGGAGTCGCTGACGTGGTTTGAATTCAATTTTCGCAGAGTATTAACCTTTGACCGCTCCCATAGTAATCCCTTGAGTGAAGGATTTTTGGAAGACAAGGAAGACTGTTACGATTGGCACCGCTGCAAGAGCAGCCCCTGCCATAATTAAACCATAGTTGGTTGCCATCTCAGCCTGCATAGTCGCAACCCCGAGTGAGATGGTCAAGTTGTTACGAGATGTCAACATAACCAACTGCATAAAGTAGTCATTCCATGTATTGATGAAGGTGAAGATTGCAAGAGCTGCAAATCCTGGTTTCACAATGGGGAAGGCTACGCTCCAGAAAGTACGAATCTCACCGCATCCGTCAATCTTAGCAGATTCGAGCAATTCTGTTGGAATGTTTTCACTGAACTGTTTCATGAGGAAGACCCCAAATGGCCATCCGATCAAAGGCAAGATAACCGCCCAAAGAGTGTCATGGATTCCCATGAAGTTGACGATACGTACCAATGGTACAAGGACAACTTGTTTTGGAAGAGCCATAGCAGCGATAAAGATAGCGAAGAGAATGCGTTGACCGTAGAAACGTTTCTTAGCCAATACATAACCTGCTAGGGATGAAGTTGCACAAACCAAGAACATAGTTACCAATGAAATGAAGACTGAGTTCCACATCCATTGCAAGGCTGGGTTTTGCACCATCAATTGTTGGAAGTTCTCCATTGTTGGAGCTTTAGGGAACCATTGTGGTGGAATCATAATGGTATCCGGTTGTGATTTGAAGGCACCTGTCAAAATCCAGTAGAATGGAAAGATAAACAGTACAGTCAATAAAAGCAAGAAGATGGTTGAAATAACAGTGAAGGCTGTTAAAGGTTTCTTTTGTGTAGATTGCATAGCTGTCTCCTTTCTATTAATATTCTACGTCGTTTCCAAGTACTTTAAATTGAACAAAGCTGACAATTGCGATCATAACTGCCAAGAATACACCAATAGTATTGGCATAACCATACTCAGTCAATTGGAAGGCTTTTTCGTAAAGGTAGTACATAAGTGTACTTGTTGAGTAGTTGGGACCACCGGAAGTCAAAAGCTGAATCAAAGCGAAACACTGGAATGAGTTGATTGTTGTAATGATTGCGATATAAAGAGTTGTTGGAAGAAGGCTTGGCCATTTAATCTTCCAGAAAACTTGTAACTCAGTTGCTCCGTCGACACGTGCCGCTTCAACAAGAGAGTTGTCAATATTACCCATTGCAGCGATGTAGAGGATGATTGGTTGACCAACTGATGTTGTCAAAAGAATAATCATAATCGCCATCAAAGCCCAGTTTTTGTCACCCAACCAAGAAATGTTTTGGCTAATGATATGGCTTGACTTAAGCACGAAATTCAAAATACCTGATAGAGGATCATAAATCCATTTCCATACAACCGTTACGGCAACACTACCTGTTACAACAGGAAGGAAGAATACGAAACGATAGAAGGATCTAGCAACTGCATTTTGTTGGTAAGTTTGTGATGCCACAAATAGTGAGAAGAGTACAACGACTGGTACAGATCCGATAACTAAGATTACGGTATTAATCAAAGATTTTGTAAAGACAGGGTCTTTAAACATGCGGATGTAGTTGTCAAGTCCCACAAACTCAAAGCTAGTCATCGAGTAGTTAAAGAAACTAGTGATGAATCCCATGATCATTGGAGCTAGGACAAAGACGGTAAAGAAGATTAATACTGGTGCTAAGAAAGCATAAGAAACAATTGTTTCTCTCATGCGAATTTTATTGACTTTCACAGTTGGCACCTCACTTTCAAATAGTTTTTGTTTTTTTGATTGTTGTCTGACATTGATGTAAAATCAAAATGAAATTTTTTCCAAGAAAAGCCTATGTAAGAACTTCATTTTAATTTTGACCTGTCAGTTCCTTACATTTTTTAAATAAAACTCCCCCTTTTCGTACACAGATGTGCACAGGGAAAAGGGGGGATTTTACTTTTTATTTAGGGCTTATTATTTAGCTGCTTTTTTGATTGTTTCATTCGCTTTTTCAGTGAATGTCTTCAAAGCTGCAGCAGGTTGTTCGTCACCGTTAGACACTGATTGCAACATTGGGAACCATAGAGTTCTCATTTCAGCAAATCCGTCGATTGTGTTGTAGTATGGAGAGTAGTATTGAGTCCAACCACTGATAGTTTCCATACGTTTATCATCATAAAGTTTTCCAAATGAAGTACGAACTGGGAAGGCACCTGTACGAACTACGTCTTTAGGACCCCACTCTTTATCATCAGCGATGAATTGGATGAATTTCTTAGCAGCAGCAACTTTCTTTTCATCTTTGTTGTTAAATACTGCAAATCCGTTTACAAGGTACTCAAGAGCTGGTTTACCTGAATCAGATGGGAATGGAACTTCTACCACTTCAACTTTACTTGCTTCCAACAATTTAGCTTGGATACCGTTTTGAGCTGGTGCCCAAAGGATTGTGTATGATGTTTGACCGTTTGCAAAGTTTTGGATGTCTGCTCCACCGTCAAATTGTGAACCGTTGTTCAACAAACCATCTTTGATCCAGCTAGTTGCTTTTTCAAGACCTTTGACGAACTTAGGATCGTCAGTTGTGTATTTAGTAACTTCTTTGTCTGTTACAGAACCGCCGTATAGGTTAGCGATGAAGGCACGTGTTCCTTGGTCTCCCCCTTGACCAGAACTGAACAATGAACCTGGAGTGTATCCTTTGTCTTTAAGTGCTTTCAAGACTTTTTCAAAATCATCTGTTGTCCAACCTTCTTTAACAAGGTTAGCTACACCAGCATCTTCCAACATTTTCTTGTTCATAGCCATGTAGAATGGTGCAGAACTGATTGGATACATGTATGCTTTATCACCAGCTTTACTTGCTTGAATGATGTTTTCATTGTTAACATCTTTAACAAATTCATCTGTAAAGAGGTCATTCAACTCAGCTAATTTACCATTTTTACCGTAATTAATGATACGACCTGGTGCATCGAAAAGTACATCTGGAGCAGTTCCAGCTTCAATAGCTGTCGTGATTTTTTCTGGACCAGATTTGAAGTCGATTGTTTCTAGTTTAACTTTGATATCTGGGTTTGCTTTTTCGAAAGCTTCGATGATAGATTTTTCATAAGTTCCTACACCGTCACCAGATTTTTCTTGAGTGAAGACTGGGAAAGCCCACCAAGTGATTTCAGTTTTCCCTGCATCACTTGCAGCGTCTTTTTTAGCGTCTGATTTGCCACAAGCAGCAAGAGATAGAACAGCAGCACCCGCAAGTACTGTACAAGCTAGTTTTCTAAATTTCATTAGTATTCTCCTAAATGATGATATGCGTATCCGAAACGGATAATGAGTATTGACAACTTTGTATACGTTTACATTTTATTTTACTAATCAACCACTCTCCTCGTGTTTTAATTGTCTTATTTGAGACCTGCAACAAATCGTTCCGTGATCTCTTTTGGTCTAGTAATAGCACCACCAACTACGATGCCTCGCACTCCGTAACCTAGGATTTGCTTAGCCTGTTCTGGTGTATGAATTTTTCCTTCTGCGATGACGTCTACACCTGCATCGCATAGTTTCTTGATGAGTTCAAAATCTGGACCATCCACTTTTGGACTATAAGATGTGTAGCCTGACAAGGTTGTTCCGACAAAATCGATTCCCGCCTCAACTGCTGTTAGTCCTTCTTCAAAGGTACTTGTGTCAGCCATCAAGAGTTGGTTTGGATATTTTTCTTTGATTTGACGGATAAATTCTTGAATCTCTAGGCCATCATGGCGTTCTCTCTTGGTACAATCTAGAGCGATTACCTCAATATCTAGAGCTGCTAGTTCATCAACTTCTTTCATAGTAGCTGTGATGAATGGTTCCTGTGGTGGATAATCACGTTTGATAATTCCGATAATCGGAAGATTTGTGACCTCTTTGATTTCCTTAATATCTCGAACACTATTTGCTCGGATACCGACGGCTCCACCTTGCTCAGCCGCTTTGACTAGCAAGGGCATTACACCTCCCGCTTCTGTATAAAGCGGTTCGTGAGGAAGTGCCTGACAAGAAACGATGATCCCATCTTTAATCTGCTCAATCAAAGCTTCTTTACTGATCTGTGGCATCCACTTTCCTCCTTTTCTTTTTTCTTATGAGCCTATTATATATCATTTTTAAAGCGCTTTCAACAACTTGTGCTAGAATAGATTGAAGTTTCAAAACAATTTTATGAAATAGAATCTCCTGAAAGTAGTTTCAGGGGAAAATACCCGAATTTGAATTGCCTCCCATCCGCTTATTTCCACTAGAATCTTTGCTTTCTGCAAATAAAGAGCCTGTAACGAATGAACGTTACAGACCCTTCTAATATAAGTCTAAACCTTTTTATAGAGACTTTTTAGATTCAATGTTGCCATTAATCTTCTTTTTTCTTAGCCATTCCAAACAAACCGAGAAGCATTCCAACCATTCCTACAGATACTAGAGAAGTTGAAACCTCACTTCCTGTTGCAGGGAGGGTTGGTTGTTGTGCTTGAGCTGCTGGAGCTTGATAGGTCTTGTCTTGCTGTGCTACAAAAGTGACAAGCGATTTTTCTTCAAACTTATATTCCGGAAGTTCGTTTTTGGCTGCTTCAACTGCATATACTCCGCCTGTGAATTCTGAAAGTTCATGCTTAAGGGCTTGAACTGCATTTGCTCCACCTGCAAATTCTGGAAGCTCATGCTTGAGCGCTTCAACTGCGTTTACTCCGCCTGTGAATTCTGGAAGCTCATGCTTAAGGGCTTGAACTGCGTTTACTCCGCCTGTGAATTCTGGAAGCTCATGCTTAAGGACTTGAACTGCATTTGCTCCACCTGCAAATTCTGGAAGCTCATTTTTGAGCGCTTCAACTGCGTTTACTCCGCCTGTTAATTCTGGAAGCTCATGAACTGCAGCTTCGACTGCATTGACACCACCTTCGAATTCTGGGACTTCTACTGTTGGCGCTGCTTCTTCACCTACTGTTCCAATAGGTTCAGTGTACTCAGGGAGCTCTGTTACAGCCGCTTCGTCGCCATTTACACCACCTTCAAACTCAGGGACTTCTACTGTTGGTGCTGCTTCGTCACCTACTGTTCCAATAGCATCAGTATACTCTGGAAGCTCTGTTATAGTTGCTTCTTCGCCATTTACACCACCTGTGGATTCCGGAACTTCTACTGTTGGTGCTGTTTCCTCACCCGCTGTTCCAATGGCTTCTGTATACTCAGGCGCCTCTGTTACAGCTGCTTCGTCACCATTTACACCACCTTCGAATTCTGGGACTTCATGTACTGCCACTTCGTCACCATTGACGCCTCCAGTGAACTCTGGAACTTCATGAATAGCAGGTTCTTTACTATTAATTCCACCAGGAATTCCTGCCTCATCAAGGCTAACTGGCAAATTATGCATGCTCTCAATCGCACCATCAACTATCTCTGTAACTTCTTGGCCAATATCTTCTTTTTTGACAACAAATAGCAGTGTTTTTGTATCGTACTGAGTTAAGAAGGTTGCTAGGTTTCCATTCGCTAATTTAAGAACAGGAGCTTGGTTTACCAAGACTTCTGAATCAAATTCTAGTGCAACAATATTGTTACCCATATCTACTGCACTTTTTACTTTTGCTTTAGTTGGAGCAATCATATCCTTGCTCAAGAAATCCCAGTTGAATTTCTTATAAGACAAAGTATATTCATTTTGATTGGCATCTGCATGCTCATAAAGTAAGCCAAATTCACCATTACCAAGATTTTGCAATGAGTTATAGGCAAATTTACCGCTTTGAATTGGATTGTGTTTAAGCCAAGTTAATTCTCCGTTAGCTTCCACACGTGCCAAGTGTACCAAACCGTTGTAACGTCCTGGTCCACCTGCGTTACTGAGGACGATATATTCCTTACCATCTTGTACAGTATGAATAGCTGACATTTGAACATAGACATCTTTGACATCTGAATAGCGTTTTACATCTTTTTCCCAAGTAGCTCCGCCATCTTTACTTGTTGCAACCTGCAAATCTCCTGTCAATCCACGCATGAATAGTTTGAGGTCTCCGTTGTTCAACTGAACAACAGTTGACTCAGTATTTTGAGCACCTGGATTATTCATAGTTGAAGAGTGAATTGTTTGGTTCCCTACTGGGCGGTTATCATTGACAGCTTCACCTGCTTGCCAAGTTTCACCATGGTCATCCGAGTAAATGACGCGTGAAGACTGAGAACCACTCAAGTAAGATACGTTATTTGTAGTATAGACTGGGATAACGAGACGACCTTTGTGAGGTCCTGAATGCAAGGCGATCCCTGTACCAGGTCCAGTACCTAAGAAGTGCATCCAGTCCTTGCGGATACCGTATGTAATATCTTTAGGTGCAGACCATGTTTTCCCATCATCATCACTATAAGACATCCAGAGATAGTTGGTATTTGAAACTCTAAAGATATTCTTGTCACTGTATTCGAAATAGACATTACCAATTAGTTCTTCACCCTTGTATAGATCACCCTTATCGCTATAAGCTGGTTGCTTAGGATCAACTACAACACGGTATTCTGTTTTTCTATTTTCAGGGTCAAAAACTTCACCATTTTCACGGATAGTATAACGTCCCGCATCACCTTGTTTGTACAAGACTTGGTAAACCTTATCACCGATTTGCTCATAGGCTTGTGGTGCTTTCCCTGGTAGAGAGAATACTGCCTTCCCTTCGAGGAACATATCATAAATTGAGAAGATTCTCTTAGTTTCAGGATCTTGGACTAAAGCCATGTCAATATTAACTGGTGATGGCCATTCTGGATTTTTAGCTTTCTCATTGTCACGAGGATTAGAGATGGTAATTCTATCTCCCCATGTCTTCCCATTGTCATCACTACGACGAACGACCATACCGATATCACCCCAGTCAGAGTGATGCAAGCGTCTTTCATCCGTTCCGGCAATCAAGGTACCTTTATCTGTCTTAAGAAGTGCAGGTATACGGTAACTTGCAATACCATCTTTATTTGGCTTGCGGTTCACACCACCTTCAAATACATCCAGTTTATCCGTAACTTTTGCTCCTTCAGGAAGTTTCTTCTCTAACTCTCCTCTTTCAAAAAGTTGGCTACGTTTTTTAACTTCTTCTGGAGAAAGGGCACGATCATAAACAGTTAAATTACGGACTTTAAGATTAGCGCCCCAGAAGTTTTTTCCTGTACGTTTTGTTGTACCGATTTGAACATGATTAACATCTGGCATATCTTGGATAAAACGACCAGACTGAGGACTTGTTCGAGACAAGACACCATTTACATAGACGCGAACCTGACCTTTTGGTTGGTCTACATTTGGTCTTTCAACTGTAAAGGTTACAGAGTTCCACTGACCTGGCTTAATCTTCAAAGGAGCAGTTTTATAATCACCATAGAATTGGTTTCCATTTGCATCACGACCTTCAACGATAGCCGTGTTATCAAGGATGGCCATTGTGAAGTACTCATTTACTTTGGTATCACTGGAGACTGAGAAGAGGTTGTAAAAACGTGGAGCAGACGTATCTGGCTTAAACTCCATATGAACGGTAGCATTCTGAAGTTTTTTCAGTTTATCAAGTTCATCATTCAAATCAACTCGTTGACCATTTGTTGCATTGGTCTCTACATCTTCTTTTTCAACGACAACATTGGCATTTTCCAATTCTCTTGAGTAATAATCACGAGCGATAGCTTCTTGTTTCTCAGTTTCTTCTGTCTTATCAGTTTCAGCTGATGGAGTTTCAGTTTCTGTTGGGTTTTCAGAACCTGGATTTGCTTGCAGCTCCTCACGGTTTACCTCAGTTCCTTTATCTGTCGCTGCTGCCAACTTATCAGCAAGTTCCTTATCTATGTTAGCCAGATTTCCTGATTCTACTTCTTTTGGCAATTCTGGCAAAGCTTGTCCAGTTGTTTCACCACCGGTTGCTGGGGCTTCTTGGGCTAAAACTGGTGAAGCACCAAAAACAACTGCTCCAATGACAACTGATGCAGCTCCTACTGTAAATTTTCTAATTCCAAAACGTTGTTTCCGTTCAAAATCTCTCTGTGTCATATATTTCCTTCCGTCTTTCACAAAAAATAAAGCGCTTTCTTTTTTATTGAAAATTTTTTGCCTCCAGGGCATAAATCATGTAAAGAAACTGTATTATTGATGGGGTTTTTCCCATTCTTTTCATCTGAATTTCTGTTGCATTTTTATACTTTATATCTTAAAGTAAGCAACAATTTTACTCCTTTCAAATTGATACTACACTTATTATATAATAAATATTCTAAATAATAGCCTTAGTAATCTATAATAGAATTTACTTTCAGATATATTTCTATGCTTCAAACTTTTCGAAACTACTTTCTTTAATCTCTCAAAAAGAAAGCCCTGTTTTAGCAGGGCTCTTTTTACATATTTCTAACGACCTACATAGGTAAAGGGAATCTCACTACCACACAACCAGTTGTAAACCTGGTCATTGACATGGACATTCATAGCCTCGTGGGCATATTCTGGCATGAGACGATAGCTCTTTTCACAAGTCAAACGATTGTAAATAGCAAACTGGGTGATTGGATAGCAGACATCGTCATCAAGCCCTGTAATCATTCTCACATCACCTTTAATGCGATGGGCAAAGTTTTTCACATCGATATAACCAAGTGTCTCCATGATCTGCTCTTCTGTTTCGTGGAAAGGATCATGGAACTTAAAGTAACGAAAAAGCTCATCATAAGCTTCGCTAGTATTCCCAATTTCTAGCACTCGTCTAAAGTCTGACAAGAATGGATAGATGGCCACTGTTCGCTTGATACGTGGATTGAGACCAGCAGCTACTAAAGCCAAGGCTCCTCCTTGCGAAGCTCCATAACTAGCCAACTGCTCCTCATCCACTTGTGGTAAGCTAGCGACGATTTCAACCAATTGATAAATATCTAGATAGACATCTTTATAGAAGAGTTGCTCTTTTCCTTCTACTACACCTCGAATGATTTGACCCTTAACTGTATTTCCGAGAGGCGAACGCAAGCCATCTTGTGAGTAACCAGATTGCCCACGAACATCCATCGATACAACCCCATAACCAGCGACGGTAAAGGCTAGCATATCTGTCCAATCCCAGCAACGTCCCATATAACCATGGAAGTGGAAAATAACTGGCACTTTCTTATCTAATTTTGGTAAGACCACACGCGCATAGACAAGGCCGTCACGTGTACCTTTAAAGGTTAACTCATAGCATTTTACATTTTGGATATGAAAGTCACGTTCCTCTAGTTGGTAGTCTGGCAAAACCGAAACCTTGTCAATCTCACCATCCCAAAAAGCATCAAAATCCTGAGGTACTTCATCTCTTCCTTTATATGTTTTCATTTCTTCTACTAATGCTGGATTTCTCATAGAATTCTCCTTTGTTTTGTAACCGTTATCATAACTGTAGCACATATAGGGAAGCAATGCAAGAAAGAAAGGGAAACGGAAAGTGGATTTAATGTCCGACCCTGGCAAGAATCCTCTTGAAAGTAGTTTTAGACATATAAAAAAGAGCGTTGCCGCTCTTTTTCTTAGTATTTAGGAGAAGGTTGAGTTTCCTTTTGAAATGTCTTTTGGTAATTTACTTTAATAGTCATGAGAGAGTCCTCGTTTCTTTTGGATGACTCTAGTATAGATACTCACCCTAAAAGCAAACTTAACATTATCTTAAAAAAGCTTAATCCAGATATTCTTTCTTCTCGAGATTTAAGGCAATCATGTGCCACTCTGGGTCCTCTCGCCAATTTGGGAGGGAGCTGATATAGCTAGCTACCTTTCTAGCTTCCTCAAGGATTGGGAAGTCTTCGATGATATCAGCTACATGGAACTCTGGTAAACCTGACTGTTTGGTCCCAAAAATTTCACCAGAACCCCGCATTTTCAAATCTTCTTCTGCAAGGACAAAACCATTGGTCGTTTCCGTCATGATACGCATGCGGTCTTTCCCAGAGTCAGTTTTTGGATTGGCCACTAGAACTGCATAGGACTGCTTGTCTCCCCGACCGACACGACCTCTGAGCTGGTGAAGTTGACTAAGTCCGAAACGGTCAGCATCCATGATAATCATGACTGTCGCATTTGGCACATTGACCCCAACTTCGATAACCGTTGTAGAGACCAGGATATCTGTCTTTCTCTCTTTGAAATCCTGCATAATCTGATCTTTTTCATCACTCTTCATCTTTCCATGTAAGAGGGCAACTTTTGCTTTCCCAGCAAAATGAGTTGTTAACTCCTCTGACAGAGCGATAGCATTTTTAAGGTCCAGAGCTTCAGATTCTTCAATCAAAGGAGAGATAACATAGACTTGGGAGCCTTTCTGAATCTCACCCTCCAACCAAGTCAAGACCTGTGGTAATTGCTCATGCTTGATCCAACGAGTTACGATCGGCTTACGCCCTGCTGGCATCTGGTCAATAATAGAAACATCCATATCCCCAAAGGCAGTGATGGCTAAGGTCCGTGGTATGGGAGTTGCCGTCATCATGAGGACATCTGGATTTTCACCTTTTTCCCGTAAAATACGCCTTTGCCCTACACCAAAGCGGTGTTGCTCATCGATGATAATCAAGCCGAGTCGGGCATAGTCCACGCCGTCTTGTATCAGAGCATGGGTTCCGATGATCACATCAGCTTCCCCCTTAGCAATGGTTTTCAAGACCTTGCGTTTTTCTGCAGCTTTCAGCGACCCTGTCAGGAGAGCTAATTTCAAATCAGGAAAGAGGCTCTCTAGACTTTCAAAATGCTGCTCTGCAAGAATCTCTGTTGGAACCATGAGGGCAGCCTGATACCCTGCCGTTACAGCTGCATACATAGCAAGACCTGCAACCACTGTCTTCCCACTTCCTACATCCCCTTGTAAGAGTCGATTCATGTGATGGTCCGACTTCATATCTGTTAGAATTTCTTGTAAGCTTTTTTCTTGGGCTTGGGTCAAGGCAAAAGGCAATTTCTCTTTAACTGCAGTTAATGTTTTCTGAGACCAGTTCAAGACCAGACCACTTCCATGAACCTTATTTTCAGACTTGAGGGTCTGTAATTGCATTTGGAAATAAAAGAGTTCCTCAAATTTGATTCGACGGAGAGCCTGTTTGTATTCTGCCAAATCTTTAGGAAAGTGCATGGCACGAACAGCCTGACTACGGGGCATGAGTTTGTATTTTTCTAGCAAGGACTGGGGGATGTTTTCTTCTATCAAGAGGTCCAGCCCCTGATCAAAGGCGGTCTTGATGACCTTAACAAGTCCTGCTTGACTGACGCCTTGCGCTAGGCGATAGACAGGCTGGAGGTCATCCTCGACTTGGGCTAAAACCTTCATTCCTGTGAGGCTTGCCTTGGCACGATCCCACTTGCCAAAGACAGCCAAGGTTGCTCCTAGTTCAATCTTGTCTGCCAGGTAGGGTTGGTTAAAGAAGTTCACTGCAAAAACAACCTCCCCCTGCTTGAGGCTAAAACGTAGGCGATTACGCTTAAAACCATAATATTGAACACTGGCTGGTGTCACTACCTGGCCAGACAGGACTGCCTTCTCTCCGTCTTCTAGCTCTAGCACCTGCTTAGTCTTAAAATCTTCATAACGGAAAGGGAAGTAGAGCAAGAGATCTTGCAAGTTTTCAATTCCTAGTTTGGCATATTTCTCTGCTGATTTAGGTCCTACTCCTGGTAAGACATGCAAGGGTTGATGTAAATTCATGCTCTTCTCCTTTCCTTCTATTTCTTAATAATATTCTCTTGGAATTCGATCACTGAGGAGACAAACCACCTCATAATTGATGGTTCCTCGGTAAACTGCTACGTCTGTTGCAGTAATTTCTTTATAACCGTCTGAGCCAATTAAAGTTACCTTGGTACCCAATGGGTAAAGCTTAGGTAAGCGAATGGTGATTTGGTCCATGGATACACGCCCTACAATGGGACACAATTGACCATCTACCAGAACTGAGAAATTCTGCATGTCTCGTGTCCAACCATCTGCATAACCGATTGGCAAAGTAGCAATGACTTGCTCACTGTCTGCCTGATAGGTCGCTCCGTAGCCCATACAAGCACCAGCCTCTACTGTTTTGACATGAACGATGGCTGACTCCAAAGTTAAGGCTGGTTTTAGTTCATAAGGCAATTCCAAAACTTGTCCACTTGGATTGAGACCATACATAGAGTCCCCCATGCGAACAGCATTGAAAATCGTTTCCGCATGCCATAGAGTCGTTGCGGAGTTACTAGCATGAACCAATTTTGGTACTTCTTGCAAATCATCTAGGATTCCCTTGAAACAATCTAGCTGTTGTTTAAAGTAGCTAACTGACTCTTCATCTGCAGTAGCAAAGTGGGTAAAGATTCCCTCAACATTGGCTCCATGTTCCTTGAGTAAAGCTTGAGCTTTTGCTGCCTCGCTTGCACTTCTAAAACCAATTCGTCCCATGCCTGAGTCAATCTTAAGGTGAACGGCTAAACCTGATAAGTCTGACTCAGTATCAAGGAGATTCTCAATCCATTCCAATCCTGCCACTGTCAAGGTAATATCAAAATCCTTAGCCAATGAAAATGATTCAACATCAGATACTCCTAAAATGAGGATCTTCTTAGAAATCCCTGCCTGACGGAGTTCAATGGCTTCATCAATATTTGACACACAAAAGCCATCTACATCATCCTGTATAGCTCTTGCAACAGCTATCGCTCCATGTCCATAAGCATTGGCTTTCACAACCGCCCATTTGAGGGTGTCTTTAGGAATATGTGCTCCCATTTGTTGAATATTGTATCGGATTGCTTCTAGATTAATGAGGGCCTTGGTTGGTCTATGTGGACTAGTTTTCATGATTTTCCTCCAAAATAACACTAGCTGTCACAAACTGTTCTGTATGGCTAATCGATAACCAAACATTTCCTGAAAATGGGGATTTGCTGAAGTAGGGAGCTCCCTTCTCATCGTTCAAGACTTCCAAATCCTGAAAACCTAGCTTCCCAATTCCCGTTCCCATAGCCTTTGAGAAAGCCTCTTTAGCTGACCAACGACCAGCCAAATACTCGACCTGTCTGCGACCTTTGAGACTAGCAAAGCGCTCCATTTCCTTGTCTGTCAAGACACGCTGCGCAAAGCCTTCTCTTTTTTCAACTGCATTTTGTATAGAAGCTAATTCTTCAATATCGATTCCGTGTCCAACTATCATTTTCATCAAAAGGAGTTGAGATTCCCCCAACTCCATCCTTTTCACTTATTTTGTTAAGGTAGAATAGATTTCTTCTACTAAAGCTACTGTGTTTTCCCAGCCCAAACATGGGTCTGTAATGGAACATCCAAAGATTTCTGGCTGGTTTTGGCGGCCATCCGCTAAGTAGGATTCAATCATGAAGCCTCGAATTGTCTTCTTAATCTTTTCATTCCAGGCACGGTTGAGAAGAGTTTGGCGAACAATTCGAACTTGCTCCATATACTGTTTCCCTGAATTATCATGATTGGTATCAATCATGATAAAGGGATTTTCGAGCCCCATAGACTCGTAACGCCCAATAGCATCTAGAAGAGTTTCATAGTAGAAGTTAGGTTCATTTTTCCCGTATTCATTCATAGCTCCACGAAGGATAACGTGAGCCAAGGGATTTCCTGAAGTTTCAACTTCTTGACCATGAAAGAGAAAGGTTTGTTTGTTTTGTGCAGCATAGATGGCATTAAACATCACAGATAGGTTTCCAGATGTTGGGTTCTTCATTCCCACTGGTGCATCGATTCCTGAAGCTACAAAACGGTGTTCTTGGTCTTCTACTGAACGCGCACCCACTGCATGATAACTCACCAAGTCATCAACCAAGACAAGATTGGCTGGATAAAGCATTTCATCCGCTGTAGTCAATCCTGTTTCTGTAATCACCCGATAATGAAGCTGACGTACAGCCTGTAAACCATTGATTAAGCTTGGAGCTTTAGAAGTATCTGGCTGATGAACCAAGCCCTTGTAGCCATCTCCATTGGTACGTGGCTTTGCAGTATATACACGCATAACCATGAAAATCTTATCTGCCACTTTTTTCTGCAAGTCTGCCAAACGACGAGCATACTCTAGGACTGCTTCTTCATTATCAGACGAACAAGGCCCAATGACCAAAAGAATACGATCATCCTTACCTGAAAGGATATCTGCTAATTCTTGATCACGATTTTCCTTATGTTGCAAGGTTTCTGCAGATAGCCGTGTTTCCGCCTTAATTGCTTCAATATCTATTTCTTGACCTTTCTCGATAAATGCCATATTATTCTCCTAGTCTTTGATAGATTTCGCGAACAAGAGCTTCCGTATTTTCCCATCCTAGACATGGATCGGTGATAGATTTTCCAAAGACCTCAGGTTCGTTTTGGCGACCGTCTTCTAGATAAGACTCAATCATGAAACCACGAACATATTTTTTAATCTTTTCATTCCAATCACGGTTAATCAAAGTCTGACGAACGATACGAATCTGCTCCATATACTGTTTCCCTGAGTTATCATGGTTGGTATCAATAATAATGAATGGATTCTCAAGTCCCATCTTTTCATACTGAGCAATAGTATCCATCAAATTATCGTAGTAGTAGTTAGGAATGTTTTTCCCGTACTCGTTAAGAGCTCCACGGAGAATAGCGTGCGATAGAGGATTTCCAGTAGTCTCGACTTCTTTCCCTAGGAAAAGGAAACTTTGCTTGTTTTGAGCTGCATAAATACCGTTAAACATGACATTGAGATTTCCTGAGGTTGGATTTTTAAAACCTGTCGCAAAATCTGCTCCGCTGGCTACAAAACGGTGTTGTTGATCTTCGACTGAACGAGCCCCAACTGCCATGTAAGAAATCAAATCATCTACCAAGGGAAGGTTCTCTGGGTACAACATTTCATCTGCTGTTGTCATTCCTGTTTCAGAAATAACACGGTAGTGCAGATGACGAACCGCCTTGATTCCATTGATGAGGCTAGGCGCTTCTTTGGCATTTGGTTGGTGAATCAAGCCCTTATAGCCATCACCATTAGTACGTGGTTTAGCAGTATAGACACGCATGACCATAAAGACGCGGTCTTTGACTTCTTCCTGAAGTTTTGACAAACGCTTAGCGTACTCTAGGACTGCTTCTTCATTGTCAGACGAGCAAGGACCAATCACTAATAAGATGCGTTGGTCTTCCCCACGAATAATTGCTTCAAGCTCTTGATCACGTTGGAGTTTGTTCGCAAGTACTTGTCCTTCTAGTTTAGACAAACTACGAACTTCATCAATATTAATTTTAGGGCTTTTTGCTGTAAATACCATTATCCATCTCCTTATAAAGCAAACGGACGCCAAGCGAAAATTCACTTTTCACTAGGCATCCGCCTGAAAATTAGTCATTCTTAACGTCGTTTACCGTGACAGTTTTTAAATTTCTTACCAGATCCACATGGGCACAAATCATTGCGTTTCACTTGACTTAGGTCCAAATCAGCTGGAAGATTTGCTTGTTGCGCAGCGATATTGCGAGTTGCTGTCGTACTGATATGGTGTTCTGTTTGTGGACGTTCTTGTTCATGGATTTGCGCTTTCATCATCAAGCGAGTCACATCAAACTCAATCGAACCAATCATATCGTTAAACATACGGAAGCCTTCTGCTTGATACTCTACAACAGGGTTGTTCTGAGCATAGCCACGAAGACCAACAGCGTTTCTCAACTGATCAAGAGCATCGATGTGGTCTGTCCACTTGTTATCTACAACACGTAGAATCAAGACTTTCTGGAACTCTCTTACAGCTTCTTCGTCACGCAGTTTTGCAACTTGGCTATCATAGACTTTCAATGCACGTTGGTATAATTCATCCTTGATAGCTTGGTCTGACAAACCTTCTAGGTCTGAAAGTGAAATCGAATCTTCTGGAAGCAAGTTGTACTTGGCAAAGTTCAAGATTGCTTCTAGTTTTTCATCTTGTTTAGAACGAGCATGCCCATCGACAATTCGTCCAATCGTACGGCGAATCATCGCGTGAATTTCAGGAGCCAAGTCACGTTCTGCAGTGATAACATCATAGCGTTGTGCGTAGATGATCTCACGTTGTTCACGCATGACATCATCATATTGAAGGACTTGTTTACGAGTATCGTAGTTATTTCCTTCAACACGTTTTTGCGCTGCTTCGACCTGACGTGTCAACATACGAGATTCAATGGCTTCGTCAGACATATTGAGACGTTCAAAGACACCCTTCAAGCGTTCTGAACCAAAACGTTTCATCAAATCATCTTCGAGTGACAAGTAGAATTGTGACTCACCTGGGTCACCTTGACGACCTGAACGTCCACGAAGCTGGTTATCGATACGACGGCTCTCATGACGTTCTGTACCGATGACACAAAGACCACCAAGTTCACGAACCCCTTCACCAAGCTTAATATCGGTACCACGACCAGCCATGTTGGTTGCGATTGTAATCGCACCACGTTGACCAGCATTCATGATGATTTGCGCTTCTCTATAGTGGTTTTTAGCATTCAATACTTCGTGAGGCACGCCTGCTTCAACCAATTTCTTAGAAAGAAAATCACTGGTTTCAACGGCAACAGTACCTACCAAGACAGGCTGACCTTTTTGGTAACGCGCCTTAACATCTTCTACTACAGCCTTGAATTTTGCATCAAGACTAGCGTAAAGAAGGTCTGAATGGTCGATACGTTGGATCGGACGGTTAGTAGGAATTGGAATAACACGAATGTTGTAGATTTCGCGGAATTCTTCTTCTTCTGTTTTACCAGTACCTGTCATACCTGCCAATTTTTTATACATACGGAAAAGGTTTTGGTAGGTAATCGATGCTGATGTCTTAGTTTCATCTTGGATTGGCACACCTTCTTTAGCTTCAATCGCTTGGTGCAAACCATCAGAGTAACGACGACCTTCCATGGTACGACCTGTAAATTGGTCGACAATCAAGATTTCTTGTTCTTCGCTGACCACATAGTCAATATCAAGAATCATGATGTAGTTGGCACGAAGGGCGTTGTCGATAAAGTGAGTCAAAGCCACATTTTCGATATCATAAAGATTTTCTAGTTTGAAGAAACTTTCAGCCTTGTCAATACCTGAATCAGACAAACCGATTGTCTTAGACTGAATATCAATGATATAGTCATCTTTATCCAAAGACTTCACAAAGTGGTCAGCCATATGATAAAGTTGGCTTGTTTCAACTGCATTAGCTCCTGAAACGATCAATGGTGTACGAGCTTCGTCGATCAAGATAGAGTCAACCTCATCGACCAAGGCATAGTTGAGCGGACGTTGAACCATGTTCTCTGCACGAACAACCATGTTGTCACGAAGATAGTCGAAACCAATTTCTGAGTTCGTTGAGTAAGTAATGTCACAGAGATAAGCTTCTTTTTTCTCCATTGGAGATTTTGCAGCCAAATTGATCCCTACTGACAAACCAAGCCATGAGTACAATTCACCCATCTCAGTCGCGTCACGCTCTGTAAGGTATTCGTTGACGGTAACTACGTGTACACCTTTTCCTGAAAGGGCATTAAGGTATACCGGCATTGTCGCTGTCAAGGTTTTCCCTTCACCTGTACGCATTTCTGGAACGTCACCGTGGTGAAGAACAATACCACCCATAACCTGAACCTTGTATGGGAAAAGTCCAAGAACACGCTTAGCTCCCTCACGTACAACCGCAAAGGCTTCGTACAAGAGTTGATCAAGCGTTTCACCATTTTGATAACGTTGCTTAAATTCTTCTGTCTTAGCTTGCAACTGCTCGTCTGTCAAAGCAGCCATTTCATCTTCGTATTTGAGGACTTTATCAGCCATCTTTTCTAAGCGACGAAGTTCCCCTTTATCATTTTCGATGATTGTTTTTAATAAATTTGCCATTTTTTTCCTTACTTTAAATTCTGAATATTTTAGAATGTTCTTTTTATTGTAGCATATTTGCTCAGCTTTTTCAAGAAAGAATCCGTGTTTATACAAGCTAAAAAAGGCTCATTTAGAGCCTTTTTTTGTAAATGTTCAAACTATTGCTAATCATTGATTTTCTTTTAAAAAATTCAAGCCTACTCTTTGGTTGTAGAAGTACTAAAGTCAACCTTTGGAGCTGTCTTAGCTTCTTCGCTTTCTTTAAAGGTTTCTGCCTCTTTAAAATTCATCATATTAGCAAAAAGAACTGTTGGGAAGCTTCTTAATTTTTGATTGTATTCTGTTGCCACTTTGTTGTAATCCTTGCGGGCTACAAAGATACGATTTTCACTTCCAGCCAATTCTGTCATGAGTTGTTCCACATTTTGATTGCTCTTGAGTTCTGGATAATTTTCTGTTAGCGATATCAAACGTGAAATAGCTGAACTTAACTCTCCTTGAGCCTCTTGGTTTTCTTTTGAAGTCACGGAGCCATTCCCAATTTTAGCACGAGCTTCCGCAATCTTGGTAAAAACCTCTGTCTCATGGTTCATCTGGCCTTTTACAGACTCTACCAAATTTCCAATCAAGTCAGAACGACGTTGAAGAGCTGTCGCTACATCAGCTTGCGCTTGTTCGACCTTGGTTTGTTCAGAGACAAGTCCGTTATAAGTGCCTACTACTGAGCAACCGCCAAGCAAGATAATAGCCAGCAAAATGCCCAACACATAAATAATTCCTTTATTTTTCATATCTAAACCTACTTATTTCCTTAAATTTTATACGAGCATCACCAATCATCTGATGAACCACCGCCATCGAAGCCACCACCGTCCCAGCTACTAGAAGAGTCTGAGCCTGAATCGGACCAAGATGAACCTGAGTCGGATGAGTCACTAAACCACCATCCTCCGTCAGAGGAACCTCCTCCTCGGCCACCGCCGCCTCCTCTAATAATAGCTATAAATACGATAATGAAATAAATGATTATCCCGACTCCGAACACATTGTCCATAGGGTCACTGTTCTTACGATGACTAGACGAGCTACTATTGCGACTCGATTTTTTCCCACTGATGCTATCAGAATAACGTTTGATTTCAGAGGATTCATCAGATGGAAATGTTCCACTTCCTCTATAAAACTGATTGTCCAAGGCTTTGGCAACCGCTAGAATTCCTTTACCATAGTCACCAGTTTTAAAATCTGTACGGCTGGTTGCCAAGATCTGCTTGGTTTGATAGTCCGTTATTCTAATGGCGGTGTTATTACTGGTTTCAATTCTTGATTTACGGTCTTGAACGGCTACTACAATGAGACTTCCAAAATTATCTCCTGAATAGCCAATCTTCCAAGCCCTGGCAGTTTCATTAGCCACCGTTTCAATGCTTTCTCCTTCCAGACTATCTACGATATAGACACCTATTTGAAGCTTTTCTGCCTTTTGACTATTAGTTTCATTCAAATCACGAATCTGAGTAACTACTTCCTCTGTCAAATAATGATTTGGATCATAGATACCATAGTCTGGTTTTTCAGGTGCAGTGAATGCTGATAGGAAGAAAAATGCCATCAGCAAACCAAGTAGACGCACCAAGAAAGGATGCTTTAACAATCTATCTTTTTTCATAATAACCTCCTTATGCAAGGAAAATTGTTTAGAGCATTATAGCATTTTGAATCTTACAAAGAAAGTACGTTTCCATTACAAAATCGTGACAGGAACTAGGAAAATGATGTTAATTTGATGACAAATTAGATCTACGCTCTTGGTATCATCTACAAAAAAAGAAGGTCTGAGAACCTTCTTCTTTTTATCATCTTATTTCCGTTTTCTTGCAATCAGATGGATTGGCGTTCCTTCAAAGACGAAAGCCTTGCGGATTTGATTTTCCAAGAAACGCAAGTAAGAGAAGTGCATAAGTTCTTCTTCGTTGACAAAAATCACAAAGGTCGGCGGTTTAGTTGCCACTTGAGTCGCATAGAAGATCTTGAGACGTTTCCCTTTGTCTGTCGGTGTTGGGTTGATGGCGATAGCATCCATAATGACATCATTCAAGACTGCTGATGGGATACGGGTATTTTGACTCTCGCTGATTTGTTTAATCATCTCTGGAAGTTTGTGGAGACGTTGCTTGGTCAAAGCCGAAACAAAGATAATCGGTGCGTAAGGTAGATATTGGAACTGTTCACGGATATCCTCTTCCCAGTTTTTCATAGTATGATTATCTTTCTCAAGAGTATCCCACTTGTTAACTACGATGATCATCCCTTTACCAGCTTCGTGGGCAAATCCTGCGATACGCTTGTCATACTCTCGGATGCCTTCTTCAGCATTGAGGACCATCAAGACTACATCTGAACGGTCAATAGCACGCATGGCACGCATAACTGAGTATTTTTCCGTGTTTTCATAGACTTTACCAGACTTACGCATACCAGCCGTATCAATCATGGTAAACTCTTGGCCATCCGCATCTGTAAAATGTGTATCAATGGCATCACGAGTTGTACCAGCAACAGGACTGGCAATCACGCGATCTTCTCCCAAAATGGCATTAATCAAGCTAGATTTTCCGACATTCGGGCGACCAATCAAGCTGAATTTAATGACATCTGGATTTTCATCTTCGACTTCATGTGGAAGATTTTCGACGATGGCATCTAATACATCCCCTGTACCAATCCCGTGCACAGATGAAATTGGCAATGGTTCTCCCAATCCAAGAGCATAAAAATCATAGATATCATTTCGCATTTCCGGATTGTCAACCTTGTTGACAGCGAGGATAACAGGTTTATGAGTTTTATATAGTTTACGTGCTACGTATTCATCCGCATCCGTAATTCCTTCTTTACCGGAAACTACAAAAACGATGACATCAGCTTCTTCCATGGCAATCTCTGCCTGGTGCTTGATTTGTTCCATAAATGGAGCATCAACATCATCAATCCCTCCAGTATCAATCATACTGAAAGAACGGTTAAGCCATTCACCAGTAGCATAGATACGGTCCCGTGTCACTCCTTCGACATCTTCTACGATTGAGATGCGTTCCCCTGCAATACGGTTAAACAGGGTTGATTTCCCAACATTGGGACGTCCTACGATGGCAACAGTTGGTAAGGCCATGTTTTCTCACTTTCTATAATAAGTTCTTTTGTTCAAGATTTTCTCTAGTTGAGCTTGGTTCAGGCTGACCGAATTGCTCTGCAAGACGTTGACTCCAAGTGGTAGTCGCACGAGCTCCTGCATATTCGGTCTGCACACGGTCATAGGCTTCAATAGCCTCAGTTGTTTGTTCTTGGTATTCTTCCTCAAAAACAACATTCTCTAGTGGCAATCTTGGTTTTACATCATGTTTTTGGTTCGGCACACCGAGTGCAATCCCAAAAACTGGATAGGTATAGTCAGGAAGGTTGAACAATTCTGCCACTTCAACAGATTTGTAACGCACCAAACCGATGATTACTCCACCATAGCCAAGGCTTTCTGCCGCTAGCAAGGTATTCTGTCCAGCCAAGGCTGCATCTACTGAAGTAATGAGGAGTCCTTCCACCCCTTGAGGTTGGAAAGTATCGGTATGGAGACGAGCCCCTTTTTCTGCACGATTTAAATCTCCTACAAAGAGGAGGAAGGCGGCAGACTGACGAATCGCTTCCTGAGGAACCAGTTCAAAAAGAGCATCTTTCTTTTCTTGACTTCTGACTAGAATCACAGAATAAGATTGGAAATTTTTCCAAGAAGAAGCCATTTGGGCAGCTGATAAAATCTCATTCAAGTCCTCTTGAGGAATCGCTTCTTCTTTAAATCTGCGAACCGAGGTATGAGATTTCATTAAGGTGATTGTTTCACTCATCGGCGATTTTCTCCTTCTAGTCGTGTTTCTTCTGCTAAATAACGGATACGCTCCATAACGCGTCTAGCTTCCCATGTTTCATCGTTTCCGTTCTTGCCTTTAGCAAAATGTTTTTCCAAATCTTCAAAATTGAAATTTGAGGTAAAGAAGGTTGGCAAATCTTCCTGCATACGATATTGGAGAATGACTTGCAAGACTTCATCACGCACCCAAGGCGTTGATTGCTCCGCACCAATATCATCCAAAATCAAGACTTCAGCTTGCTTGATTTCATCCACCAAATTCTTAACATTCCCATCTCCGATAGCATTTTTGACATCAATAACAAAGCTAGGATAGTGAAGAAGGGTTGATGAAACCCCACGTTTTTCTGACAAATCATGGGCAAGGGCAGCCACCATAAAGCTCTTTCCAACTCCAAAGTCTCCATAGAGATAGAGACCTTTACGGACTTCTGGATATTGCTCAACAAAGGTAAAGAGCTTTTCAAAAACTGGCAAACGTCCCAAATCATCCAAATCAACTTGAGCCAAACTAGCTTTTTTAAGACTAGCTGGAAGATTAATCAGTTTGAGACGGTTCTTGATAGCTGCTTCTTTTTCAGCCGCAATCAGTTCCGGAGTTTCCTCATAGGATACATCTGCGTAACCATGATTCATAACTAGAATTGGCTTATAGCCACGCGCGATATAGTCGGTATCTCCACGAAGGAACTTATCTCGCTCGGTGATGTATTGGTTAAACTTAGAGATACTACGATTCAATTCCTCTTGACTGAGAGATTCCTTCTGGATAAAAGCCGCAACATCAGGATCTTTTACAATCTGCTGGACCAGGTCCTGGTATTGAAAACGACTGGGATGACCCTTAAGCACATCTCCTACACTTTCCATCTAGTCTCCTCCTTTTCCTAATCGGTCTAACATTTCTTTTTTCTTACGTTCTAACTCCAAACGAGTTTCTTCGCTGGTTTCATTTTTATATTCTGGATTACTCCATTTCGGGACATTGCTTTTGGCTTGACTTGGCTTCGCTGATTTTTGTTCTTGCCCCTTTTGATTCTTCTCTCTGATTCGAAGTACAGCTTCCTCAGCAGAACGAATCTTGTTATAAGAGTAATCATTAGCCACTTTCATGGCATACTTTTCATTGAGATTGGCCGAATCAACCTTGTTGAAGGTCAAAAGTATAACAACATTAATGACTTCATCAAGCAAGCCCAAGTCTGCCATCTGTTTTAGCAAATCGCGTTCAGATTGGATAATTCCAGCATTTAGGGTTTGTTTGATCCCCGCTAAAAATTGCAAGGCAGTTTTACTTTTAGCTTCTCGAATAATGGCCGCTTCTTGGGGACTAAAGTCCGATGAAACAGACTCTTGCGCTAATTTTTCATGCATACGCTTGACAGAAATTACTTGCGAAACAGCTGTTCCTTTAGCTAATTGATAGGTTTCAAACCAGGTCCATTTTTTCTCATCAGCAATTTTAAATAACTCCAAGACATCTGACTGTTCATCTTGGAAACGGAGATTATCTCTCGCCATGAGCTGACGAAAATGCTCCAAATCAAAATCATTTTTAAAATCAGCTTTTACTGGTGTCTCATCATGACTAGCCAATTCTTCTATCTCTGGAAAGGCCTGACTCAAAGGAACAGTCAAAGGCTCTCCGCCTGCCTGTTCTTGGCGCAAATCAGAAACTGCTGGCTCACCGATTTTTTTCTCCAATAAGGTACGATAAACTATATGACGCAAGAAATCTGAGCTAGAAAGCGTTGGATGAATAGCAAGTTCATAGCCGTCACTCTTTTGATAGAGGGTAACTAAATTGAAGGCTGATAAGATTTTAAAAGCCTTTAACAGCCTGTCCATCCCAAAATTGAGATGATTGAGGATAGCTGCAAACAGGTGTTCTTTTTGTCCATCATCCCAAAAAGATAAGGTATAAAGATAAAGACTCAGCGCATCCTGACCGATAATCGGGAGGTAGCACTGCACCAAAGTTGTGGGATCTTGCGACACCCGATTATTCTTTAGAAAAGAAAAACGATCATTAGGCTTCATTTATTTTTCCTTTTTCTTCTTTGAAGATTGCGTAATTTGTTTGAGTAGATTTTCGAGCTCACTCACATCTTTAAAGCTACGATAGACACTGGCGAAACGAACGTAAGTGATTTCATCCAGTTCAGCCAATTCTTCCATGACCAGAGAACCAATATCTTCACTTTGAATTTCATTATCATTGCGACTGAGGAGTTTTTGTTCGATACGATTGACCACCATGCCAATCTCATCACTAGACACCGGACGTTTTTGAGCCGAACGAATAATCCCGTTAAAGATTTTATCTCTGGAGAACTGTTCCCGTGTGCCATCTTTTTTGACTACAACCAGCGTTCTCTCTTCTACACGTTCATAGGTCGTAAAACGATGCTGACATTCTTCACACTCACGTCTTCTTCTAATCGTATTTCCTTCTTCAGCCTGACGGCTATCGATAACACTTGACTTAGTAGCGCCACATTTTGGACAACGCATGCCTTCCCCTCCTTGTCGTTTTCTTTTCATTATACCATTTTTTTAAGCAATTCCCAAAATAATTCTCCTTTTGGCTTGACAAGTTTTTTGTTTAGTTGTATTATTTAAGTGACACAAAAAGAAATTGTTGAAAGGAGACCGTGATGTCCTGGACATTTGATAACAACAAACCCATTTATTTGCAGATAATGGATAAGATTAAACTGCAAATCGTTTCTCATAAACTAGAACCCAACCAACAACTGCCAACTGTCAGAGAACTGGCTAGCGAGGCTGGCGTCAATCCTAATACCATCCAACGTGCCCTATCAGACCTAGAAAGAGAAGGCTTCGTATACACCAAGCGGACTGCAGGGCGTTTTGTCACCGAGGATTTGGACCTAATCCTCCAATCCCGGAAGCAACTATCAGAAGAACAGTTGCAGCAGTTTGTAACAGGTATGGTAGAATTTGGCTATGAAAAAGAAGAACTACCAACTGTTTTGAGAGATTATATTGAAGGAGTTTAGACTATGACCTTGTTAACGTTTGAAAATGTTTCAAAATTCTATGGAGCAAGCCCTGCTCTTCAAAATGTTTCCCTTGAAATCCCGGCAGGAAAGATTGTGGGTCTCCTTGGCCCAAACGGTTCCGGAAAAACAACCCTGATTAAACTAATCAACGGTTTACTCCAACCAGAGCAAGGGCGTATCCTCATCAATGGCATGGAACCAAGCCCAGCAACTAAAGCTATCGTTTCTTATCTACCTGATACGACCTATCTCAACGAACAGATGAAGGTCAAAGAAGCTCTTACCTTTTTCAAGACCTTCTATAAAGATTTTAATCTGGAACGTGCTCAAGGTCTTCTTCGTGACCTTGGTATCGACGAGAATAGCCGTTTCAAGAAACTCTCAAAAGGGAACAAAGAAAAAGTTCAGTTGATCCTTGTCATGAGTCGTGACGCTCGTCTATACGTCCTTGACGAACCAATCGGTGGTGTCGATCCCGCAGCTCGTGACTACATCTTGAACACCATCATCAACAACTACTCTCCAACTTCGACTGTCTTGATTTCAACTCATTTGATTTCCGACATCGAACCAATCTTGGATGAGATTATTTTCCTCAAGGACGGAAAAGTCGTCCGTCAAGGGAATGTGGATGATATTCGTTACGAGTCAGGTGAATCAATTGACCAGCTCTTCCGTCACGAATTCAAAGCCTAGTTAAAGGAGATTGTTATGTTTTGGAATTTAGTTCGTTATGAATTTAAAAATGTCAACAAATGGTTTTTAGCCCTCTATGCAGCTGTACTATCCTTATCTGTCATCATAGGTATTCAGGGCAGTAGCCTCTCAAGCACCTATTATCAAGATAAGGGTGTTGTCATGTTAGTATTTCTATCTCTAGTTTTTGGTGGTCTGGTCATTACTTTGAGTATCTCAACCTTGATTTTGATTATTCAACGATTTAAGGGAAGTGTTTATGATCGTCGTGGCTATCTAACACTCACCCTGCCAGTATCTGAACACCAGATCCTCTCCGCTAAACTGCTTGGAGCCTTTGTTTGGTCTTTGACAAGTACAGTGGTTTTCCTTTTTAGCCTTTATATTATCATTTCCATGATTCAACCAGACGCCTTCCTATCTAGTTTTGCCGAGTATATGCTAAAAAATTATACAGATAATTTCTGGTTAGCCTTGATTTCCTATATTTTTAATACTCTTGCAGGTATTCTTTGTATCTACTTGTCTATCTCTATCGGCCAACTCTTTAATGAATACCGTACAGCTCTTGCGGTCGTCGCCTACATCGCCATCCAAGTTGTTCTTGGATTTATCACCCTCAATCTTCGCATCGATTTCGACTACAATTGGGTATTATCCTTTGAAATTTTCAAAGACTTAATCCTTAGCGTCGGCTTCTATCTCGGAACCTACTACATCTTAAAGAACAAAGTAAACTTACAATAATGAATGAAGCCCCTAGCAAATAAAGCTAGGGGCTTCTTTTTACACAAAGAAATATAACATTCTTATTTTTTAACTCAATATCAAACTTGCTACGATGGGACTTACAAATACATAGAGAATACCGGTGACACCGATGGCTAGCCCTCCCATAGCACCTGCAACTGGTCCATAGCTAAAAGCTGTTCCAGTCCCAACTGCGTGACCAGTTCCTCCAAGAGCAAGACCAGCAGCTACTGGATCGTCAATTTTTAGCCATTTTAAAAGTGTTGGTCCAATAACGCTGGTCAAAATGCCAGTTGCTACCACAACTACCAAGGTGATCGTCGCTATCCCTTGTAGCTTATCTGTAATTCCAACTGCCATGGCCGTCGTTACAGACTTTGGGAAAAGCGAAATCGCCAAGAAGAAATCCATACCGAAAAATTTTGCAACTAAAGCTGTAAAAACTGTATTTACAACAACAGCAAGGAAACTACTGAGTAGAATACTTCTAACATGGTGTTTCATGAGGTGAAAACTCTTATAAAGAGGAATTCCTAAAGCTACTGTTGAAGGAACAATCAAGTTATTGAGGTAGACCCCACCTTGATAATAGGCAACATAAGAAATACCAGTCAGTTTTAGAAAAACAATGACAAATAAAGTTGCTAGCAGTAAGGGAGTGGTCAGAGGATGAGGGTACCGTCTAAAGATAATCATGCCTCCAAGATAAGCCAAAATGGACAAGGCTATCCCAAAAAGTGGATTGGATACAAATTCGCTCATTTGGCACCTCTTTCTTCGTAATCTCCTTCATAACGCTTTTTGATAAACTGAACTACAAGGGCGATCAAGATAATATTGATAACTGCTGCAAAAAAGACAATCAAGACAATGGGCAATAAATAGGGAGCAATCACATCAAATTTCTCCATAATCCCAACTGCAGGAGGTAGAAAGAGGATAGTCATATTAGCTAGGAGAAAATTCCCAACCATGTTGACATGACGTACCCGCAACCACTTGAACTGCAAGGCTAAAAATAAAATAATCAAACCGATAATGCTTCCAGGAATAGGCAAATGGAAAAAGCTAGAGATTCCCTCACCAATCAGTGAAATGACAAAGAGAATCATTAACTGAACATATAATTTCATCGTTTACTCCACAAATAGACTTTCTGCATACCAGTTTACTCTTTTTTCAGAAAATTTCAAGGAAATACACAAGAAACATCCTTCTTGCTATCTATTCCAAAAAGTTGTATACTAATTGCGTGCGCAAGCATCTCAGATAGGTAAATCTGTTTATAACTACCATATAGAAAGGAGATTGATATGACTTACTTAGAAAAATGGTTTGACTTCAACCGCCGACAAGTAGAGCTAGAAGCTCTTTTAGAGCAAACGATTGCTAAGCAGAGTGACCAAAGCCTAACGCTCAAAGAATTCTATCTCTTGCACTTTTTAAATCAGGCTCAAGAAAAATCTTTGAGACAGATTGACCTGCCTGACAAACTCCATCTGAGTCCAAGTGCTGTATCACGAATGGTAGCACGCTTAGAAGCCAAAAACTGTGCTTTACTTAGTCGGAGATGTTGTGACCAGGATAAGCGAGCTAGTTTTATCTGCCTCACTAAGGAGGGTCAGACAACTCTTGCCTATCTACAAAAGGCTGTAGAAGAAAGCCTTGAAACAAAAGCAAGTTGGCTTTCCTAAAATTTTTACAAAAAAAATTGCGTGCGCAAGCAATTTTCTTGACATTCCTTTTTCCAAGGAGTAAAATGAAGATATGATTTAGCAAAGGAGAATCCTATGATTGAAATCACTTATCTTGATGCCAGCAAGCAAGAGAGAACCATGACCTTCGAGTCATACGAAGAATTTGAACGTTCTCAACATGCCTGCCTGATTGGTGTCGCAGACTACTACCCTGTCCAAAAAGTAACCTACAAGGGGCATGATTTGGACTACCATGGGACTTATGGAGATGTTTTCTTCTATCTCATGAAACAAGATTTAAGCCAATATAATTAAAAAGGAGAAATACTATGGCAAAAGCAATTACAGATGCAACATTCGAACAAGAAACTAAAGACGGATTGGTCTTGGTAGACTTCTGGGCAACTTGGTGTGGTCCATGTCGTATGCAAGGTCCAATCTTGGACAAATTGTCTGAAGAACTTTCAGAAGATGTCTTGAAGATCGTTAAAATGGACGTTGACGAAAATCCGAATACAGCTCGTGCATTTGGTATCATGTCTATCCCTACTCTTCTCTTCAAGAAAGATGGACAAGTTGTTAAACAAGTGGCTGGTGTCCACACTGCAGAACAAATCAAGGCCATCGTTGCTGAATTGAGTTAATCACAAAACACTCCCACATTTGATTATGGGAGTGTTTTTTTCTATAAAAAAACTACCCTCCAAGATGGAGAGTAGGATTTTTTTCGATCTAGTTGAATTATTCTTCAGTTCCAAGGAAGTTTTTAGCAACAAGGGCTGCAAGAACTCCACCAACGATTGGTGCAAGGATGAAAATCCAAACTTGTTGAAGTGCTGCGCCACCTACCAATACAGCAGGAGCCAAGCTACGAGCTGGGTTTACTGAAAGTCCAGTGATGTTCAATCCAACAAGGATCATAGCTGTCAATGACAAACCGATCACCAAACCAGCGATTGCGCCATTCCCTTTGCTTGCTGAAGTTACAGTCATGATCACCAAAACAAACAAGAAAGTTGCGATTGTTTCAAACAAGAAACCACCAAAGACAGTTACTCCGTTTGCCAAGGCATTTTCACCAAGACTTGCAGTTGACATACCTGAATTTGCCAAGAGGAAGAACACAGATCCTGATGCTAAGAAAGCACCAACTACTTGACCAAGGATGTAGTTTACAAGCTCTGAAGATGACAAACGTTTGTTAACAAACATAGCGATAGAAACAGCTGGGTTCAAGTGAGCACCTGAAACAGTTCCGATTGAGAAAGCTGCGACTACGATTGCCAAACCAAAGGCAAGAGCAATTCCAAGGTGTCCAAGTCCTTCAACACCATTTCCAAAAACAACAGCTCCTGTTCCGATGAACACGAGCATAAAAGTACCGATTAATTCAGCAACAAATTTTTTCATGTTAAGTCTCCTTTTTTCAAACTATGTATTAGTCTATCAGAAGAAGGAAAGGGTTTCAAGAAAAGTGCTTGGAAACTTTGTGTAAGTTTTCGCATTTAATAGTCGAAATCTAATATTGAAAAGATTGAATTGCTTCTTTCAAGTCATCTTGTAAACTATTTCTCTGGTCGAGTTGAACATAGACTTCTAATAGACAAGATCTAAAATTGGAAAATTTATAAAAATCTTCCGTCGCTTCTATCGGGAAATCAAGTGACTTTATCCAAGAGGTTAGTGTCGCTTGATCCACCTTGCCTTGCAAAATAGGTTCGTAAAGCACTCTGGCTAAGCGCCATTCCTCATCATCTATAAATCGAATCGAAATTCTTTTAAACATAGGACCAAGGATCTCAAACACCTCATAAATTCGACTTGCAGAAAAGTCTGGATGACAAACGACTTCAGTCAAGAGATCCGCTCCATGCGCAAAAGCATGTACCCAACCATACTGGCTTGAAAAACCAGTCGTATCCTCTTCTTTTTCAAGGTAGTGCAACCCTTGATCGAGCATCGTATTTTTGATATCAGTTTTAAGCACTTGATAATAAATAGAGTGTTGGTTGCCATCGGCAGATAAGAGATTGGCATAAATAAGTGCCCTAAAAGAACGTTCAAGCGTTGAAGCTCCTAGCTTATCGAGCTCTTTATCTAATCCCCCATCAGAAACAATCATAGCAGATATAAATTGAAATTGCTCCTTTGTAAATAACTCTTCTTGGATCCCTCTAGCCAAACTGGTAAAAACCAATTCATCGCGAATTTCTGGACTCGAATCCCCTAAGTGCTCAAGTAACCACTGGAGTTCTTTTTGACTATAACTAGGTTTTTCTTCTATTACTTTTCTTTTCAATTCTTGATACATCAGCCTACCTCCAATCATACACATCTATTATACAACATTCTTTTCTAGTTATCTTCATTATAAGAGATAAACATGTTAGTCTCAGATAGTTTTTTCACTCTTAGAGGGTTAATTCCCCCAAAAAACCAGTCTTTGTTTGACACAAATTTCACAAAGTTGTATACTAAAAAGCGATAGGACTTCTTTTAGAGTCTATCACAACTCACTTATAACCCTTTGCTGTTCTTTTATGAACGTTGAAATGGTATCACGGATACCAAAGGAGGAATCATATGTCTAAAGTAGCTATTGTTACAGGTGCAGGTCAAGGAATCGGTTTTGCAATCGCAAAACGCTTGGTCCAAGATGGTTTTAAGGTTGGGGTATTAGACTACAATGCTGAAACAGCTGAAAAAGCAGTTGCTGAATTGTCAGCAGAGAATGCTTTAGCTGTTGTAGCAGATGTGTCTAAACAAGCAGAAGTTGCTGCAGCTTTCCAGAAAGTTGTAGACCATTTCGGAGACTTGAACGTTGTGGTAAACAACGCTGGTGTCGCTCCGACTACACCTCTAGATACGATTACAGAAGAACAGTTCAATCGTACCTTTGCTATTAACGTCGGTGGGGTGATCTGGGGAGCACAAGCTGCTCAAGCTCAATTCAAAGCACTTGGTCACGGTGGTAAAATCATCAACGCTACTTCACAAGCAGGTGTTGTTGGAAATCCAAACTTGACTGTTTATGGTGGTACAAAATTCGCTGTTCGTGGTATTACTCAAACATTGGCACGTGACTTAGCTGACTCAGGCATCACTGTTAACGCTTATGCTCCAGGTATCGTTAAAACACCAATGATGTATGATATCGCTCACGAAGTTGGAAAAAATGCTGGAAAAGATGACGAGTGGGGTATGCAAACATTCGCAAAAGATATTACATTGAAACGCCTATCTGAGCCAGAAGATGTCGCTGCAGCGGTTAGCTTCCTTGCTGGACCAGATTCAAACTACATTACAGGTCAAACCATCATCGTCGATGGTGGTATGCAATTCCATTAAGATAAAAAAAGAGGTTGGAAAATAATCTAACCTCTTTTGTCATCTCTACGATTCCAATTTCCAGAGTCATTTTTTTGTTAGTGAAAATAATCTTTCTTCAAGACAAGGAATACTCTCCTGCTCTATATAGTGTGATTCGCCCTGTTTTAATAGAACACAAGATTAGGAACAGTTTGGATATCCATTTTTTATGCGAAATCATCAAAAAATTAAAAACTCCCATTGCCGCCGTGGATACATTTATTGACTCTTTCACGCGGCATTTCAAGCGCATAAAAAATCACCTTTTCTAGGTGATTTTTTCATAGTCTCTTATTTCTCCAATTCAAGCAAAACACTTATGGCAGATAAGGCATAAAGTGGTGCTGTTTCTGCTCGTAGGATGCGAGGCCCAAGTCCTGCTAGGATTGCTCCTTTGGCTTCAAAAGATTCAATTTCTGCAGGTGAAAGACCACCTTCTGGACCAAAGATAAAGAGCAGTTTAGCTTCCTTTTCTAACCCAGCAACAGCTTGGATAAGCGCAGCTGATTCTCCTTCTTTGGCTGACTCTTCATAAGCCACCACGATACAATCAAACTGATCAAGTTGTGCTAAGAAGTCTGATTTTCTCTCAAACAGCTTTATGCTTGGAACAAAGTTCCGCTTGCTTTGTTCTGCTGCTCCAAGGGCAATTTTTTCTAACTTCTCGGACTTTTTGCCCAATTTCTTGCCGTCCCATTTGGCGACTGACCAGTCTGCAGGAAAGGCCCAAATCTGACTAGCACCTAGCTCCGTCACCTTTTGAGTGATGAACTCCAGTTTATCTCCCTTGGGAAAGCCTGATGCAATGGTCACTTGGACTGGTAGTTCTACATTGTCAGCTAATTCTTCAATCAACTCCAACTGACGCGCCTCCACATTAACCACGCGCGCCAAACGCTTGATCCCATCATCAAAGACTAGGGTCACCTGGTCATCTTCTTTCAAGCGCATGACCTGAAACATGTGCTTGCTGGTTTCCTTATCCTCAATCGTGACTGGGGAGCTAGCCAAACCTTTTACAAAATACTGTTGCATGCTAGCCTCCAATCACACCAGAGATATCCTTAGTTTTTTTGAAGACACAGGCATTCCACTCCCCTTGGATCATGTGGGTTTCAAGGAAAAATCCAGCTGTTTCTGCTGACTCACGCACCATCTCCCACTTGTCCTTGATAATGCCACTCATGATGAGATAGCCTTCATCCTTGACCAAGCGATAAGCATCATCCGTCAGATGAATGAGGATATCCGCCAAGATATTAGCCACGATGACATCTGCCTCAATCTCAACACCCTTAAGTAAATCACCTGGCGCCACATGGATATTTTCCATGCCAGGATTGAGCTCAATATTTTCCTGAGCGACTCGAACCGCTACATCATCCAGATCATAGGCGAAGATTTCCTTAGCACCTAGAAGAGAGCTAGCAATAGAAAGAACCCCTGAACCAGTCCCTACATCTAGCACTGTTTCGCCACCACGAAGAACCTGCTCCAAGGCAAAAAGACTCATCTTGGTCGTCGGGTGGGTTCCAGTCCCAAAGGCCATCCCTGGATCTAACTTGATAATCTTTTCTCCCGCCGTCGCCTCATAGTCCGTCCATGATGGCACGATGGTCAGGTCATGGGTAATGCGAGCTGGTTCATAGTATTTCTTCCAGTTGTCTGCCCAGTCTTCCTCAGCCAAGGCAGTCGTCCCAATCTTGACCTCTCCCAAATCCATAAAATCGGTCAATTCTGCTAAGCGAGCCTGCAAGCCCGCTTCAACCGTTGCCACATCAACCGTTTCAGGATAGTAGGCTGTCACCACAATTTCTTCTTGTTGTTCGACCTCAGGGAAAATCTCACCGAAGCGGTCCACATTTCCAACATAGTCCATGCTGTCTTCGATTGCAACACCTTGGGCACCTAACTCGATTAAAAGATTGGAAACTAATTCCTCCCCCTCACGCTTGACTGTAACTTTTAACTCTTGCCATGTTTCCATTTTGTATTTTCCTTATTCTTCTTAAATTCTTCAATCACATCTGTATAGTGTTCTTTCATTGCGCTATGAATCTGCTGTTTAAAAATACCAAACATAAGATAATAAACAAATAGAACAATTCCTGCAAGCAGTAGCAAAAATAAAAAATGTACTGAAAGAGGCAGTACGAGACCTCTACCACTCAGTAAGGGTAAAACAAGCATTAATCCCCAAATAACAGCCATAGAGATCCCAGCTACTTTCGTACCACTTTCTCTCTGCTTCTTTAGCTTTAAATATTCCATGTAAATGAATGCAACTTCTTCCCTAGAGTATTGTCCAGTTTTTAGTTTGCGTTTAACTTCCTTGTTTAACGTCGTTGTTGCAATTGCAAAAATCATTTTACTTCCTCCAAATATTCCCTCAATCTACCCTGCAACTGTGGCACAGCCTGTTTAGAATCTAAAAATTCCTCAATGTTCATCAATTTATAGCCCTGCCCTTCATCTCCAAAGGTGATACTGTCAAACTGTTCTTGACTTAGTTGCCCGACCATAAATACTGACTGTCTGCCTTCATAGAGCATGCTGGGATAGACCTTACTCCAGAGCAGGCAATCTTCGGTCAAGTGAATGCCTAGTTCCTCATAAACTTCACGCGCCGCGCATTCAAATGGGCTTTCGTCCCCTTCACGACCACCACCCGGCAACTCCCACATATTGGGCCAAGGGATATTTTCCTTGTCATCACGCAAGATGGTCAGTAGCTTATCTCCGCAAAATAGAGCAATCTTGCAACCTTGGAAATCAGTAAGTTCTATTTCCATGCTAGACTCCTAATATCTCGGATAAGGATAAAATTCTCCTTCTTCCAAACCGACTTTCCCTTCTTCAAAGACTTCTTGGTTCCATTCCATGACGAATTCTTCTGCTTCTGGGTCTTCCAAAAAGTCCATGAGGGCATCTAGCCCAACCTCTGCAGTATCTTTAAGAAATAGCGCAAAATAGGCTAAAAATTCACGAGAAAAACCTTTCTTAGGAAGGTAAGGGATGACTGTGAGATAGTCTTCTGCATTAACTGTTGACTTGGCAGGGTTGTAAAAAAGTACCGCTTCTTCAAAAAGGATATCATCTGACGAAACCTCTCCGTCTTCATCTAACATCTCCACCCCTGCAGCATTTTGTGCCTCTAACAGAAAACTCACTTCCACCGCATGATTGCGCTTATCCCAGCTAATCTCATAATCAAAAGGAAAGTTCTTGTCCAACTCTTCTTGTAAAACATCTAAAAATCCGTATGTTGCCATTTTGTCCTCTTTCTATACGACTCTTTAATCGCCCCGAATACTCGGAAATATGCTAAAATAGATACTACCATATTACCACATTCGTATCAGAAAATCCATGTTAGAAAGGACTGCTATGCCAGACAATCTCGCGCTTCGTATGCGCCCCAAAACCATCGACCAGGTCATCGGTCAGGAGCATCTAGTTGGACCAGGCAAGATTATCCGCCGCATGGTGGAAGCCAATCGCCTATCCTCTATGATACTCTACGGACCTCCAGGCATCGGAAAAACTAGTATCGCTTCAGCCATCGCTGGAACGACCAAATATGCCTTTAGAACCTTCAATGCCACTGTTGATAGTAAAAAACGTCTCCAAGAGATTGCTGAAGAAGCTAAATTCTCAGGTGGCCTTGTACTGCTACTAGACGAGATTCATCGTCTTGACAAGACCAAGCAAGACTTCCTCTTGCCTCTTTTGGAAAGTGGACTGGTCATCATGATTGGAGCCACGACTGAAAATCCTTTCTTTTCTGTCACTCCAGCCATTCGTAGCCGTGTTCAGATTTTTGAATTAGAACCCTTATCCAATCAAGACGTCAAAAAGGCCATTCAAATAGCCCTGACAGATCCTGAACGAGGTTTTGATTTCCCAGTTAAGTTAGATGATGATGCCCTTGATTTTATAGCAACATCGACCAACGGAGATCTCCGTTCTGCCTTTAACTCGCTGGACTTGGCAGTTCTCTCCACTCCAGCTACTGACAAAGGTATCCACCATATTACACTGGATATCATGGAAAATAGTCTTCAGAGAAGCTATATCACTATGGACAAGGATGGAGATGGACACTATGATGTTCTATCTGCCCTTCAAAAGTCCATCCGTGGCTCGGATGTGGATGCCAGTCTTCACTATGCTGCTCGCTTGATAGAGGCCGGTGACCTTCCTAGCCTAGCTCGTCGTTTGACTGTGATTGCTTATGAAGATATTGGCTTAGCCAATCCTGAAGCCCAGATTCATACTGTAACTGCTTTGGATGCAGCACAGAGGATCGGATTCCCCGAAGCCCGCATCCTCATTGCCAATGTCGTCATTGATCTGGCACTTTCACCCAAGTCCAACTCAGCCTATGTGGCTATGGATAAGGCTCTGGCTGATCTTAAATCATCCGGTCACCTACCAATCCCACGTCACTTGCGTGATGGTCACTATAGTGGTAGCAAGGAACTAGGCAATGCCCAAAACTACCTCTATCCACACAACTACCCAGGTCACTGGGTCAAACAAGAGTACTTGCCAGAAAAAATCCGCAACCATAGCTACTTCTCACCAGAAGATAGTGGAAAATACGAACGTGCCCTGGCTCAACGCAAGGAAACCATTGATAAATTACGAAACTTATGAAATCCTTTTCAAAATTTTTAATTTTCCCTTGATTTTTTTTGAAAAAGTGGTATCATATAATCATAGAAACGCTGTGGTGTACGACTTCACATTTAAGTGTTGACCGACTATTTTTTGTATTATTAGGGAAACAAAAGTCTTCTAACAGCATGTAGGCCGTCTCACACGGAAACAGCTTCAGTTAGAGCGAGTTGCCCACCTGCTTAATTGCGCGGGTTCAATACAAACCGTGAAGTTTCGGCACCAATACAGCTTTTTATTTGCCTCCTTAGCTCAGTTGGTAGAGCAGTAGAC
>NZ_KV815334.1:135759-208701 GCF_001814215.1 Streptococcus sp. HMSC062D07 | reverse complement strand
CCTTAGCTCAGTTGGTAGAGCAGTAGACTCTTAATCTATGGGTCGCAGGTTCGAGCCCTGCAGGGGGCATCTAAATCAACAGGAAAAAGCCTTGATTTATAAGGCTTTTTTGCTTGTCTATAACTGATTTGCCCCATCATTTGCCCCACATTTTTTTATGAGCAATCTTTCCAGACATCTCTGATTACGAAAAACAAAAAAGCTATCCTACCTTTGCAAATTTGGATAAGATAGCAGAATATTTTAATGCAACTCCAACCCAACTATTTGGAACTAGTAAAGAGATTGAGTTAGAAAAGAGTGTTCTTGAATCTAATGAATACTCTGATAAAGTAAGTGAGATTTTAAAAGCTGTCAAATACATCGAAGATTTTCTAGAAACTGATGGACAGTACTTAGAGGATTTACTTTACTTAACAAGAGGCAACCAACTATACACAGAAGATGGAGATGAGTTGTATATTGATCCAACTTCTCAGAAAAGAACACTTCATAACCAATATGAACCTGGTTTTATTGAAGCAAGGGATAAATCTCCACTAGAACTCTTAATTGAAAATAAGGAATTGTTTGATAAATAGAAAAAGCGAGGATAACCTCGCTTCAGATTGAAGTTAAAATCTTTAGAAGACACTTTTATAAGGACTTTGTCTTCAATCTGTGAAAAGGAGTGAAAACTCCTTTTCTTTTTGTAAGTCAGACTGAAACTTCCAAATTGTTTATTTATTTTATTGACATTTTCTATAAAAATAAGTACAATAGTTTTATTAGAAAACTATACTATATAGGGGGTATTGAAATGAAATTTTCTAATCGTTTACTGCTATTCCTTGCAGGAGTTGTTTTTGTCCTTTTAGGACTTTTCCTATTTACAAACCCAGTAGCTAATCTTGTTGCTTACAGCTGGTGGATTTCATTTGGTTTACTGGTTTCTTCTATAGCAGCTATTTTAGGCTATTTCTCTGTACCAAAAGAGCTTCGCTCACCAGCTCATCTTTTCCAAGGGATTGTTAATCTTCTCTTAGCTCTTTACCTCGTTGCCTATGGCTTTGTGACGCTGCCAGTTGTCATTCCAACTATTTTAGGAATTTGGTTAATTGTAGAAGCCATTATAGTTTTCTTTAAAGGCAATCGTCTGGGATTGATTTTCCCTATTATTGGCAACCATATCATGTGGATAGCGTTGCTTGCATTTTTACTAGGTCTAGTGATTTTGTTCAATCCAGTAGCTACAAGTGTCTTTGTCGTTTATGTCGTTGCCTTTGCATTTTTAATTGTTGGTTTCACCTATATCCTTGATGCCTTTCGTAAATAATCTAGCTGCCATTTTGGGCATATTAAAATAGCTGGGAAGTTACATTCTCAGCTTTTTCTGTTGCCTCCTTAGCTCAGTTGGTAGAGCAGTAGACTCTTAAGCTATGGGGCGCAGGTTCGAGCCCTGCAGGGGGCACATCTAAATCAACAGAAATAAGCCTTGAAACCAAGGCTTTTTTTAACGTCTAATAGCTTTTTGTAGAAAAGTATTTAAAAATAAAAGAGAAGAGAATCTCTCACTCTCTTCTCAGTATATCTTATTAAATTTAGTTTTTCTTAATCTACCTGATTTTCCTTTGCAACGACAAATTCTTTAACCAGTCGATAGATAACAGCAAATACGGGGGTAAAGAATATCATCCCAAGTAAGCCAAAGAGATTGCCTCCAATACTAGCAGCCGCAAGCGTGAAAATAGCTGGCAAACCAATAGACTGACCTACAACTCTAGGATAAATAAGGTTTCCTTCAATCAGCTGTATAACTTGATATAGAAGAAGAGAAAGTAAGGCTTGAGTAGGACTCACTGTGAAGATAAAAATCGCTCCCACAACACAAGCAATCATAGGCCCTACATAAGGAATGAACGATAGCACTCCTGCAAAGATACCTGTCATTACTCCATAGGGTATCCCAAACACGCTGTAACCAACCGCTATCATAACTCCTATGATAACTGCTTCAATCAGCTGACTCATCAAAAATTGGTCATAAGTCTCTAGTGCTACTTGTCCAATGTAAGTCAACTTTATCACCACCTTCTCTGGAAGAAAAACTTTTAGAAGTCGACTCGTCATCGCTGCCAAATGTTCCTTACTGGATAAAAATAAAAAGGTGAAGACTATAATCAAAAAGGCATTCATCAAACTTGAAAAAATATTGCCGATATTACTAGTCAGACCTGATAAAAAACCTATCAAAGCTTGGCTAATAGAACTAGATTGTCCCTGTATGCCTGATACGATAGTTGACAACATGTCTTTGGTTACAAATTCCGAGCTGCCTAGCAATTTCCCAAGTTGAGTAAGGACTGTTGAAAGGACTGTTCCCAGCTGACTAATAGTCTGGGCTAGGGTTGGCAGCACCAAAACCAAAAGAGCAATCACGATTAAGATAAGAGCTAGGAAAACAAGTACCATGGCAATCGGACGACGCAACTCTGCCTTTACCTTCAATTTAACTAAGTACTGTTCAATTTTTTTCATAGGAACATTAAGCACAAAAGCAATAACAGCACCATAAATCAAGGTTGATATTACATCAAAGAGAGAGATTGCTCCTGATATAAAGCTCGATGCATTCAGAATTACAAGAGCAACCAGCCCTATAAAAAGTATTAACGGGGTGTATTTTTTTACTAAGTCCATAAATTCTCCTTAATAAACATGTTTAGATACGACTATACTATTTGGTTTTTCAAACTCTCGGTCAAGGTAGGCTTGATAAGTTCCTGGTGCGATAAATCCTTTGGGTGAGAGGATATCTGTTCCAGCCTGACCGACTATGGTATCTGCCAAGAGCACACAATTTGTGGATAAGACAAAGTAGGATTTAAACTTAGATTTGATAAATTTATAAAGTTCCCCATCCGTCTCATGTCTGATTTTATAAGCGTAGGTGTAGTCTTCCTTACCATCACCTGTCGTGATTTTATCCGCACTTGGCTCCCATGGAATCGTCAGTTGTTTCAATTCAGTCAACTTTTTTTGAATTGCTTTTTCCATTTCAGGTGTCAAATCTATTCCATAACCAAAAAGTGTTTTTTGACTCTCACGTTTACATAGATCAATGTACTTATCGCGGTCACAGAAATATAAGACACCATCTCCTACCATACCAAATAAGGTCTCAGATGACGGATCATAGTTGCCATAAGAAATAACACGGCCCTGATAGCAGATATCCACATGACCAATAGCTGAAAACAGGGAGGTCTCAGCTGTATGAACAAAAATTTCTAGCTCTGCTGTCTTACCAGACTTCACTATTCCAAGATGGATATCTTCTTCCTCATCAGCATTTTCCTGCATGAATTTATTGATTTTTGCTAAAGTACTTGCAGGGATGAGAGCGGCTAGGGCAATAGGTAAGCTCATTCTGACACGACGTTTGAGATGGTTTTTCCCAATTTCCTTTTCAAATAAGAAACCGTCACGGATATTGGACACACCATAAAGGCAAAAATAAGCCCCTAAAACAAAGAGTTGAAAGACAGAATTTCCCGTAGAGGACAAAAGACTAGTCCCACCAAGAAAAACTAGTACGAGACCATCTAGTAAGAAACGAAAACGAGGTCGAATTTTGTTTTTGCGGTAGAGAACATAGGTGACAAGGTTGATACTAGCATGAAAAATCTGATAAATTCCAATCACAAGAGCCAAAATATAAATTGGCACATCAGTAGCAAGATTCGAGCCTAGCAAATATCCCATCACTAACAATTTAACCAGTGCAACTCCCAAGGTGTCCGTTGACTGACTTTTTTTGAAAATACGTAATACTAAATCTAAGACCGTTGCTATCCAAGCTAAAAACAGAACCAGTCGAATAACCGTCACTGGCAACCAAGTTCCCGTGACCATCAAGATAAGACCTAGCAGAACAAACAAGAAACCCTGAACAAGTAATTTCTTACCTGTCAGACCTAAAGAAA
This sequence comes from Streptococcus sp. HMSC062D07, assembly GCF_001814215.1. Lineage (NCBI taxonomy): Bacteria > Bacillati > Bacillota > Bacilli > Lactobacillales > Streptococcaceae > Streptococcus > Streptococcus sp. HMSC062D07. The sequence continues at coordinate 204,736 of NZ_KV815334.1, read as the reverse complement.
GAATTTTTTCCATAAAAGACCTTTCAAAAATAATAATTAAGCCCTTTGATCAAATTGACTGGTAAATAGCTGACGGCACAAACAGCCTGTGCCAGCAAGACATGGCGACTGACTGTAGCAATGTCACCATCTTGTCTTTTGCACTTCTGAAATTTGTTTTATTGAGTCGAAATCAGAGCTTTTAAAAACTAGCTAAACTTGAAAGCTAACCATAATTGCTAGATAAAAAAGGTGCAACCAATCCTTCTTGTAAAGGTAGGAAAGAATTATATCCATTCCATTAATTATTTATATATTACCTATTGTGACACAATACTCACTATAATTCAACTTTTTACTAATTAAAAATTATAAAATAAGTTTCAAGTCCTCATAACGCTTTGAAAAGAACAAAAAAACGGAATGAAATAACATATAATTAGATTATGAAACAAAGTTTACTAGGCACAAACTAAGATATGTTTAATCAAGCAGAGAGGGGAGATTCTGTTTCTTTAAAACAAGTTTATCCTCCCATTTGATTATGAACTTTCTTACCAAACATCTCTAATCTGATGACACTCTTCAAAAAATTTTTTTTAATTTAAAACAAAAGTCTTGCTTTTCTTTTTATTTGTGCTATACTTGTTATTGTATCAGATACAAGTTATCTAAAGGAGTTTATATGGATACGAAATTTTCAGTAGCCTTGCACATCCTAACCATGATTAGTGAAAGCAAAGAAATATTAAGTTCTCAAGCACTAGCTATTAGTGTTGGGACTAACGCTAGTTACATTCGAAAGGTGATTGCCTTATTGAAAAATGCAGATTTGATTCATTCCCAGCAAGGAAAAACAGGCTATCAACTCAGTAAGTCTCCAAAGAAAATGACTTTACTAGAGATCTACTATGCTACTCAAGAAATCAATCACATTAGTTTATTTCCTGTTCATCAAAATAGTAATCCCGATTGTCCCGTTGGAAAACATATCCAAGGAGCAGTTTCGCCGCTTTTCGCTAGTGCCGAATCTCAATTAGAGAAGGAATTAGCAAATCAAACTTTAGAAGATGTCATTAACAATCTATATAAACAAGCCAAACAAGTCCGAAACTGATTTGCTAGCAAGTCAGTTTTTACTGGAAACAAAATGTACTTGTATTAGATACAGGTATATAAAATAAAAAGAAAAGAGAAAACATATGAAAGTCGCACAACATACTACTTATAACAAAAATAATATCACACTAAACATCACAGAAATCGCTAAACCAAGTATTACAGACAATGAAGTTTTAGTTAAAGTCACCGCAGCCGGAGTTAATCCTCTCGATAACATGATCTCTCGTGGTGAGGTTAAGATGATTGTTCCTTACAAACTTCCTCAAACTGCAGGTAACGAGGTCGTTGGAATCGTTGAAAGCATTGGCAAGCAAGTTGACAACTTTCAGGTAGGAGATCGTGTCTTTGGCCGTCTGCCACTTGATCATATCGGCGCCTTTGCAGAATACGTAGCTGTCGATAGCCAAGCCTTAGCCAAGGTTCCAGACTATCTATCAGACGAGGAAGCTGCTGCTGTACCTTTGACTGCCTTGACCATCATGCAGGCTCTTGACCTCATGGGCGCTCAAGCTGGGAAAACGATCTTTATTTCTGGTGGTACTGGAGGTGTCGGTGGAATGGCCATTCCTATTGCCAAGGCCAAAGGATTGAAAGTCATTACCAACGGTTCTGGAGATAGCGCTGAGCGTGTGTTGAAACTAGGAGCAGATAGATTTATCGATTACAAAACAGAGGATTATACAAAAACTGTTAGCCAGGTAGACTATGTTCTCGATACTCTCGGTGGAGCTGAAACTGAAAAACAAATGTCTATCATGAAAAAAAGGTGGACAGCTTGTTTCCCTCCGTGCCATGCCAAACGTCGCCTTTGCCAAACGTATGAATCTACCAAAATGGAAACAGATTATTCTTGGCTTAGCAGGTCGCAAATTTGATAAAATGTCGGAAAAATATGGTGTTCACTACCATTTTATATTTGTAGAAAGCAATGGCGCTCAATTACAAGAGGTAGCTGACCTCTTTAGCAAACTCGAAATCAAACCCTCTATCGATACAGTTTATCCATTTGAAGAGGTAAATAGCGCATTAGACAAAGTCGCTAATGGTCGCTCACGTGGAAAAACAGTCCTCAGCTTTAAGAAATAAAAAGGAAAACACAATGTCATATCTTACTGCAAAAAATCAATACATCACAGTCGACGGAAACAAAATCGCTTATCGCGAACTTAGTAAAGGCAAATCAAAACTACCTCTTCTGATGCTGGTTCATTTGGCAGCAACTCTCGATAACTGGGATCCTAAACTCTTAGACCTGATTGCTGAAAAGCACCATGTCATTGCAGTTGATCTTCCTGGAGTTGGAGCCAGTCAAGGCAAAGTTGCTCCGACTATTCCTGGAATGGTTAAGCAGACAATTGACTTTGTAAAAGCGCTTGGTTACGATAAAATCAATCTTCTTGGCCTTTCTATGGGAGGTATGATTGCCCAAGAAATCATCCGAATAAATCCTACTCTAGTTAATCGTTTAATCTTGGCTGGAACAGGACCTCGAGGCGGAAAAGAGGTCGATAAGGTCACAGGGAAAACCTTTAACTATATGTTTAAAGCTGGACTCGAGCGCATCGATCCTAAACGCTATATCTTCTATAATCATGATGAACAAGGGAAAATTGAAGCTTTGAAAGTCCTAGGACGAATGGGGATGAGAACAAAGGAATTTGCGGATAAAGACATGAATCTATCAGGATTCCTAACTCAACTCAAAGCCATTAAACGTTGGGGGAAAGATTCTCAAGACGACCTAAGATTTATCACCCAACCAACCTTAATCGTCAATGGGGACAAGGATATGCAGGTTCCAACGGAAAATTCTTATGATATGCATGAGAAAATAAAAGATAGTAAGCTTATCATCTATCCAAATGCTGGTCACGGTTCGATTTTCCAATATGCAGAGGAGTTTTCAAAAGAACTCATTGCTTTCTTGGATGACTAATATGGTAAAAACTATTCTAATAACAGGCGCTACTGACGGTATTGGTAAACATTTGGCAAAGAAACTGGCTAGTGAAGGGCATCAGGTTATACTTCATGGTCGAAATCCTCAAAAACTGGAATTGGCGCTTCAAGAGGTCCGGGCCGTTTCCCTGAGAGGCAGAGTTTCAAACTACTTGGCAGATTTTTCAAAATTAGACGATGTTTATCGATTTTCGGAGGAAATCAAGCGAGACTTTCAAAGTATCGATGTCTTGTTTAACAATGCAGGCCTGTATGCAGGAAAAGAACGAAAAGCGAGTGCTGAAAATGTCGAGTTGACTTTTATGTTATCCGTTCTGGTTCCCTATGTATTAACAACTGAGCTAAGTCCCTTGTTAGAAAAAGCGGCTGACGGTCGTGTCATTAATACCTCTTCCTATATGCATCATTTTGCCAAGGTCAAGGATTTGGATTTTGGATTTGAGAAAGAATACAATCCAGGATTAGCTTATAATAATTCCAAACTCTATACCATTTGGATGACACGATATCTGGCAAGAGATTTCTTTTTAAAAGGTTCAAACATCACCATCAATGCCTATCATCCTGGTCTTATCTCAACTAACTTGGGAAATAATTCCAGTGATGAAAAGACGAAAAAGTCTCTCTTCGGACGCCTGATGAAGTCTCTCTCGAAAGATCTAGATCAGGGAATCGAAACAGGCTATTATCTCACCTTATCAGAGGAAGTCAGGGGCTTGACAGGCTACTATTTTGAGGAAAAGAAAGTGAAGTCGGTATCTGAAAAAGGCTACACACTTGAAAAAGCACAAGAATTAATCAATTACTGCAATGATAAAATTGAGTTGTTTAAACAGAAATATGCTCTACTTAATTAGAAAAAAGTTCAATTTCCGTTTTACGAGAAAGAGAACTACCAATTCAAGAATAAAGGAATTCGTGTCACGAGCGCCTTCAGTATTGAGCAACTTACTCTTTGGAGCGGCTAAAGCTTCTCTGGTTCTTTGGTCATAATAGACCGCTTGACCATTGCATTCGCCGATAAAGACGCGACGTCTAAGAAAAAACATATTTACTTCTTTCTATTTATGAAAATAAGTCTTCAAATTTTGGAATTTTATTATCCTAGTATACCATAAACCAACTTACTAGGTCATAGAATAGCTAAGAGCTACATCTTGCTAAAAGGTTGACAGAACTTCGCTCCATAGGATATGATGGGAATACCTAGAATTTTATCTCTGCATGATCTTTACTCCTTCTACTGAAAAAGCGTTGGCGAGTTCAATTCTATATTTGGAGGTTTTATGAAAATCTATTATTCAAAATTTGTCGGTGTCGGCTATCTAGTCTTTGCGGTGGGTGTATTCTTTCAATTTTTCTTTTTCCTCGCGCATGGATTGATCGACTTTTCCCAGCTTAGTCTTCTCACTGTGGTTCCAACCATCCTCTTTTTCGCTGCTATCTATTCAACGATTGCAGGCATCAAAAGACTGACTAGTCGTAGACTCTCCTTTGAATTCACATTTGAAGGTATTTATGTCTATCCCGGTCTCTTCTTCTCAAAAGAAATCTTCATCCCAAAAGAAGAATTGTTGCGAGCATCGTATGTTGAAGTGGATGTCAGTGACCCCGACCATGTCAACAGCAAAGCTTGCTATTTAGATTTTGACCTGAGAGAGGTGACCCAGCTAGAAGATATTTCTAAGTCAAACGTCATCATCGATACAAGTGTTCTGATATTGCGGCTCGCCCTTAGCCTCTGTCGATTTAGAGAGGAAGAAAAAGCCGAGTTGGCGACCTATCTAAAAGAAAACTACGGCATTGATTTCTTATATTAGCAAGTAAAAAAAGCCCTGATGTAGGGCTTTTTTGATATTGTCCTTATTATCTTTCACTTTAACGCGAGCTTGCTAATTAGCCAACTTAAACGTCGTGTAAATTTGAATGCTTAAAATTTTATGCTTCGAAAACTTGTAAAAAAGCAAGAACATTTCTCCACCCTTACTTCATGTTGATGTGCTTAGTTACGGTAAAACTGGTTATCTTTGTCGCTTACAGATTGACCGATAGACAAGACATCTTGACTGCCATCTGTACCTGTCACTTCGTTTTGGACTCCAGCTGGGGTAAAGATCAGTCGTGCCCCTTGCCCACCACCGACAAGATGAATACCTGTTGAGTAGTAGCCGTCTTTTTCCTCTACTTGACCCATCTCGTATTTAAAGGTTCCATTTGAACTTTGGATCGTTACAATTCCATCTGCTGTGACTGTTGCAGTTGTTCCCGCGTAGTTTTCCCAAGTTCCTACAAATTTAGCGTAAGCCTCTTGTGATTTTTTCTTATCTTCCTTTTGTTCTGCTTGAGTAGTTGTAGCTTCTGTCGCACTATTTGATTCTGACTTCTGCTCCTCTTTTTGGCCTGCTTCAGTTTTACTTGCGGACTCTGTAGTCACCTTGCTTGTTGTCTCCTTTTGGTTTGAAGATGACGTATTCTTGTCAGTCTTTCCACCACAGGCAACCAAGGTCAAGGCAGCCAACAAGGTCAGGACTGATAGGCTCGTATAGCGCAATGTTTTGTTTTTCATAAAAATCTCCTTTGAAATAGACACAGATAAAAGTAGCTCGTCAGATTTTACATATATTTGACGGCTGTATCGTAGTCTTCAGTGTATCATTTATTTGCTTTTAATTCAATAGCTGTCATATATCGAAAAAAGACTAATCCAAGTAGGAATTAGCCCTTTTATTTCTAGTTTTGATTTGCTCGTTTTTTAGTAGATAAACATGGCATCGCCAAAGCTAAAGAAACGGTATTTTTCATCGATAGCATGCTGGTAGGCTTTGAGGACCAATTCACGGCCTGCAAAGGCTGAGACAAGCATGACCAAGGTAGACTTCGGCAAATGGAAATTAGTAGAAAAAGCATCCACCACCTTCCAGTCATAGTCTGGCTTGATAAAGATATTGGTCCAGCCAGAGTCGGCCTGGATTTGGCCGTTAAACTTGCTTCCGATAGTCTCTAGTGTACGGATAGAGGTTGTCCCCACAGCAATGACACGGCCACCATTTTCTTTGACCTGACGCAAGGTCGATGCAGCTTCCTCAGACAATTGATAAAACTCTGAGTGCATCTCATGCTCATCCAAATTATCTACTGAAACAGGTCTAAAGGTCCCAAGTCCAACGTGCAAGGTCAGGTAGACTAGGTGAACGCCTTTTTGCTGGATTTCTTCTAGTAATTCTTTGGTAAAATGTAGCCCTGCTGTTGGGGCTGCTGCTGATCCACTCTCCTTGGCATAGACTGTCTGGTAACGTTCACGGTCATCCAATTTTTCGTGAATATAAGGAGGCAAAGGCATTTCTCCAAGACTTTCAAGTACTTCTAGGAAAATTCCTTCATACTCAAAACGGACAATACGACCACCATGAGTTAATTCCTCGGTCACAACTGCGCCAAGTCGACCATCACCAAAGATAACACGGGTGCCGACCTTGAGACGTTTAGCTGGTTTAGCCAAGACCTCCCATTCGTCTCCTGCTGTATTTTTCAAAAGTAAGAGTTCAACATGGCCCCCTGTTTCTTCTTTTTGACCATGAAGTCGAGCTGGCAAGACACGGGTATCATTCATAACCAGGGCATCACCTGGCTCTAGCATTTCGATAATGGAGTGAAAGTGGCGATCTTGAAATTCACCTGTTTTGCGATTGACCATCAAGAGTTTAGAGGCATCGCGCTTTTCCAGAGGAGTCTGAGCAATCAGTTCCTCCGGCAAGTGAAAATCAAAATCATTTGTATTTAATGTCGTCATTCTTCTTTTCTCTTCTCATTTATTCAAATTACTTATCAAAGCGAACTTCTTCAAGTAGGTACTCGATGAAGCGTTCACCCATCTTAGACAAGCTAGTTTTCTCATGCTGGATATAAACCAGTTCAATGGGATCATCAATATCAAGTGGAATCGAAACGATATTGTCTCCATTGAGGTTACTATTAAGGATACCAGTCGCGATGGTATAACCGTCCAAACCAATCAAGAGATTGAACAAGGTCGCACGGTCACTAACAACGATGGATTTCTTATGGTGTTCTTGTGACAAAATCTCTTCTGAGAAATAGAAGGAATTATGGGTCCCTTGGTCATAGCTCAAATATGGGAAGTCTTCTAGGTCTGCCAACTGCACCTTGTCTCTCTTAGCAAGAGGGTTGGTCTTGCTGACAAATATATGTGGTTGGGCTGTAAAGAGATGGTGGGCAACGAGATGGTTGTCGTCCAACATCTTCGAAAGAACGTCCCGGTTATAGCTATTTAAAAAGAGAACTCCTACTTCACTTCGGAAGTTCTTGACGTCGTCGATGATCTCCCAAGTTCTGGTTTCACGCAAAAAAAGCTCGTACTTTTCCATATCGCTTTTCTTAAGCAAGGAAACAAAAGCATTGACCACAAAAGCATAGTGCTGCGAAGACACACTAAAAAGCTCGCGATGAGCGATTGGGTTCTTATAGCGTTCTTCTAGAAGTTGCGTTTGCTCGACAACCTGACGGGCATAGGATAAAAACTCCATCCCATCACGTGTAAGGGTAATCCCCTTAGGATTTCGGATAAAAATCTCAATTCCCATCTCATTTTCTAGGTCACGAACGGCATTTGATAGACTCGGTTGTGTAATGAAAAGTTGCTTGGCAGCCTCATTCATCGAACCAGTCTCTACGATTTTGATAATATAGTGTAATTGTTGAATTCTCATGTTTTTATTGTACCATACTTGAGGCAATATAAAAAGGAACAGTCACTGAAAGCCAAGCTAGCCGCATATCAGTCTTTTTACAGCTCATAAAAAAGAGGTTGGAAGATTTCCAACCTCTTTATCTGTTCTAGCAGTTAAAACTAGCTGTCTTTTTTCCAAAAGATGGCTAATAAAATCATGGCGCCTAAAACTGATGGGATAATCGCCGTATCAGCTAAGATAGGCCCCCAAGTTCCAAAAAGCATTTGACCCAGGAAAGCACCAATCCAACCCAGGAACATTTTCCCAAAGCATCCCATCCGTTCTCCACGATTGGTGATAGCTCCAGCTAATAGTCCGATCAAAAGACCGACAAACATACTTCCAAGCATAGTTTCTCCTTAAATTGCCCAATCTCCATTGCGGAAGAGAGGTACACGTGTTCCATCCTCACGGATACCGTCGATATCCATTTGGTTGGAACCAATCATAAAGTCAACGTGAACATCGGAACGGTTAAGTCCTGCAGCTTCAAGTTCTTCTTCGCTCATCTCTGCTCCACCAACAACGCTAGTTGCATAGGCTGCACCGATAGCCAAGTGGTTCGAAGCATTCTCATCGAAAAGAGTATTAAAGAAGGTAATTCCTGACTGAGAAATTGGGCTTGGATCTGGTACCAAGGCACATTCACCCAAGGCACGCGCACCAGCATTCTTAAAGACAAGGTCCTTCATAACCTGGTCACCCTTCTCAGCTGTGATATCAACGATTTGACCATTTTCAAAGGTCACTTTGATGCCTTCGATAATATTTCCATTGTAGCTAAGAGGTTTTGTAGAAGTGACATAACCATCTGCACGACGGAAATCAGGGGCTGTAAAGACCTCTTCTGTTGGCATATTTGGCAAGAAACCTTCGCCTTGAGCATTGATCGCTCCGGCAGATTCCCAAACGTGGTTCTTAGGCAAGCCAAGTGTCAAATCAGTTCCAGGAGCAGTGTAGTGAAGAGCTGAGAATTGCTCTTTGTTGAGCATTTGCGCCTTGCTCTTGAGGATAGCAGCATGTTTTTCCCAAGCTTTAACTGGATCTTCTTCGTAGATACGGCAAGTCTTAAAGATTTGGTCCCAAAGGAGGTCCACTGCTTCTTCGTCGCTTGCAGCATTTGGAAAGACTTTCTTAGCCCACTCAAGTCCAGCAGCAGCTGCTACAGTCCAGCTAACCTTGTTAGATTGAGTTGCGATACGCATTGGCTTCATGGCAATTCCCATAGCCTTGGCAGAAGCTGAAAGTTTTTCTGCATCTACTCCGTTCAAGGCACCTGGGTCAGAAGAACGAACACCGAGACGACTTGCTTTGTTTTCAAGAAGGTAGTTCATCTCAGCGATCTTGTATTCTGGTACATTGTCCAAACGCTCCATCGGCGCGTGAAGGAATTTCTCACGGTTTACAAAGTCATCTGCCCATTGAACGATAACTTCGTGAGCTCCAAGTGCATAGGCTTCTTTGACGATTAAGTGAGCCAACTCGCGTTGCTCCACATCGATAGAGAGAGCCAAGGTATGACCAGGTTGCACGTTCACTCCGTTTGCAACCAAAAGCTTAGCGTATTTTTCTAGATTTTCTTTAAAATTTGGTAAAACCATCTTGTTTCTCTTTTCTATTTTATTTTTCCTTCAAAGCAGAAAATAATCCTGCCAAAGCAATAGCACCTGACAAGAGTGCTGTCGATAGAAGGATTGTCTGATCAGCAAGTTCCAATTGATACTCAAACACCTTCTCAGCCGGCTTGTCTTCCGCAAAAATTCTTAGTTTCATGAAATGCCCTTTCTTATTCTTCGTACTCTCCTAGATAGAGATGTCGTGCCTCTGGACTATTTGTAAGGATATCTATATAGGTTTCATAGTCATCAAGCAGGGGTTTTCCTAAAGAGATATCTTGTTCTGGATTTATATTTTTTCCATAAAGAAAGCAAAGATAGAGGCGTTCGTTAAGTGTTGGAAATACTTCAATAGACATAAGTTCAGCCTGACCTACCCGATCCCAATCTTTTTCTTTGATATCTGGTATGATATAGGCTTGGAAAAGTCCCATAAGTGGATTATCTTCTGGTTGTCCACTGTCCTTATCCGCCAGAACCAAAGAACAACGTCTACCAAAACCAGCAAGTTGGCGCTCCCTTCCCTTTACCGAAACAGTAATAGGATGCCCTCCAATATGGCTATAAATCCATTCTTTAGGCAGTTCATAATCTAACAGGGGGTTCACTTCTTTGACAATCGCTACAGGACTATAGCGTAGAAACTGGCGAGTAACAGCCTTACAAAAGAGGATATCCTCCTCTTTCAAGGTCACTCCCTTCCAATTATTTTCCTCATTAAAATAGTTAAAAAATACTAGATAGGGTTCTCGCACCATTTGCGCTAAGATATAAACGCCATTTCGTAAACATATAGAAATAACTTTCCCTGATTTCCAGGGTGTTGCTCTATTTTTCTTTAGCATTATTAGCCAACCTCAAATCTACACAAGTCATTTCAAACTTTTAAAACAAATCATCAAACAAACTCAACTGATTATCCTCTGGCATATTGCCGAGAATTCCCATTTCATCCATCTTTTCAACCAAGGTTGATGAGAGTCCTCCACGCTTGCGCAATTCAGTTTTAGAGAGAAATTCTCCCTCTTGACGGGCACGAACCAGTTGCTTGGCAACGTTCTCTCCTAGTCCATCCATAGCAACAAACGGTGGGATGAGAGTATCTCCATCGATGATGAATTCAGTCGCATCACTGCGATATAGGTCCAATTTACCAAACTTAAAGCCACGTTCCCACATCTCATTGACGATTTCAAGTGTTGTGTAGAGGTCAATTTCTACGTTGGAAGCTTCATTGTTCTTGCGTTTTTCAGCTATTTCTTGCATCTTACGTTTAATGGCATCCAAGCCTGCACCCATGGTCTTAATATCAAAGGCCTTAGCACGGATGGAGAAGTAAGCACAATAATAATAAATCGGGTGGTGAACCTTGAAGTAGGCCACACGAAGGGCCATCATAACGTAGGCTGCCGCATGGGCTTTAGGGAACATGTACTTGATTTTTCCACAAGATTCGATATACCACTCAGGCACATTATTGGCCTTCATGGCTTCGATATAACCATTGCGCTCTTCTTCTGAGATTTTAAGCCACAATCCCTTACGCACTCGCTCCATGATGGTAAAGGCCATCTTAGGATCTAAACCTGCGTGCATGAGGTAAACCATGATGTCATCCCGACATCCGATAACGGTTGATAGGTCCGCAATTCCAGTCTTAATCAAATCCTGGGCATTTCCCAACCATACGTCTGTCCCGTGAGACAAACCAGAAAGCTGAAGCAACTCCGCAAAGGTCGTCGGATGAGTTTCATCAACCATCCCTCGAACAAAGTTGGTTCCAAATTCTGGAATCCCCAGCATACCCGTCGGCGTCCCGATTTGTTCAGGAGTCACACCTAGCACATCCGTCCCAGAAAAGAGGGCCATCACGCCTTCATCATCCATAGGGATTTCATTAGGGTCAATCCCAGACAAGTCCTGCAATTTCCGAATCATAGTCGGATCATCATGTCCTAGGACATCGAGCTTGAGGACGTTCTCATCAATATCGTGGAAGTTAAAGTGAGTGGTCTGCCATTCAGCAGTGACATCATCTGCAGGATACTGTACCGGAGTAAAGTCATAGACATCCATATAGTTAGGGATAACAACGATTCCTCCTGGGTGCTGACCAGTCGTCCGTTTGACACCGGCAGCCCCTTGGGCAAGGCGCTCTACTTCAGCTTCTCGGTAGAATTTGCCATAGTCACGCTCGTAACCCTTGACAAATCCATAGGCTGTCTTGGCAGCCACCGTACCAACCGTCCCTGCACGGAAGGCATATTCCTCACCAAAGATATCACGAACATCCAAGTGGGCGCTTGGTTGATCCTCACCAGAGAAGTTCAAATCGATATCAGGTACCTTATCCCCATCAAAACCAAGGAAGGTCTCGAAAGGAATATCCTGTCCATTCTTGCTGAGCTTGTGGCCACAGTTTGGACAGTCTTTATCTGGCATATCAAAGCCTGAACCGTAGGAACCATCCGTGATAAATTCACTGTACTGACACTGACCACAGACATAGTGAGGAGAGAGAGGATTGACCTCGGTAATTCCAATCATGGTCGCAACGAAACTGGATCCAACAGACCCACGGGAACCGACCAAATAGCCTCGTTCATTGGAGCGCTGCACTAGCATTTGCGAAGCCAGATAAATCACGGCGAACCCATTCCCCAAGATAGAGGTTAGTTCCTTTTCAATCCGTAAATCGACAATATCTGGCAGTGGGTTTCCATAGATTTCAAAGGCTTTTTTATAGGTTAATTCGGCAACTGTTTCTTCGGCTTGGTCAATGAAAGGTGTATATAAGTCGCCTTTAACGACCTCGACAGACTCAAAGATTCCTGCCAAGGCATTGGTATTTTCAATGACAATCTTACGGGCCAAGTCTTCTCCTAGAAAAGCAAATTCATCCAACATTTCATTGGTCGTTCTAAAATGTGCCTTTGGTAGCGGAGCTGGTTGGGCAGCTTCTCCATGGCCGATCGTTCGGTTAATCATAGCACCCTGACCGAGACTTCTCACGATGATCTCGCGATAAATCTCATCCTCAGGTTCGATATAGTGGACGTTCCCTGTCGCAAGAACTGGCTTACCGAGACGGTCTCCGACCTCAATCAAGCTCTTGATAATGGTCTGAAGCTCCTCCATATCCTTGACCTGCTCTTTGGCAATCAGAGGCGCATAGATAGCTGGAGGCATCACCTCGATAAAATCATAGTATTTGGCTACTTCGACTGCCGTATCTACACCTTGTGATACGACTGCATCAAAGACTTCCCCTTCTGTACAGGCTGAACCTAAGATCAAACCTTCTCGATGGGCATCCAGCACCGTACGTGGAATCCGTGGGACTCCTTCAAAATACTGGGTATTAGAGAGGGAAACCAGCTTAAAGATATTTTTCAAGCCCACTTGATTTTTCACATAGATTGTCGCATGCTTGACACGAGCTTTTTTATATGAATCTGGACTGATTAAATCAAGGTTTAATCGTGCTAAGTCCGTCACACCGTGTTTTTCTGCTACTTCTTTGATAAAGATAAAGAGCAGACGGCCAGTTGCTTCCGCATCATAGTTGGCCATATGGTGGTGTTCTAGGGCAACACCAAAACGTTTGGTCAAGGGTCCCAAACCATGTCGCTTGTACTCTGGATAGAGATTTCTAGCGAACTCTAGCGTATCGATGACAGGTTGAGTAATTTTTGGAAGACCGTGACGCTCATAGTTGGCATTCATAAAACCAACGTCAAAGCTTGCATTATGGGCTACAAGAACGGTATCTTTACAGAATTCTTGGAATTCTTTCAGAACTTGAACCAAGGGTTTAGCATTTTTTACATGGTCATCGGTAATCCCTGTCAATTCAGTTGTAAAGGCTGATAAGGGGTGCCCAGGATTGATAAATTCATCAAACTCAGCAATGATATTGCCCTTATACATCTTGGAAGCGGCCACCTGAATCAAATCATTATAGATAGCAGATAGACCAGTCGTTTCCACGTCAAAAACTACATAGGTAGCTTCAGAAAGATTCATCTCCACTTCGTTATAGACGATAGGAACACGGTCTTCTACGATATTGGCTTCCATTCCATAAATGAGCTGAATACCAGCTTTCTTGGCTGCCTTATATCCGTGAGGGAAGGATTGAACATTGCCGTGGTCTGTGATTGCCACTGCTTTGTGGCCCCATTTTGCTGCTGTTCCAACGATTTCCTCAACCTCAGGAAGAGCATCCATAGTCGACATATTGGTATGGGCATGAAACTCAACGCGACGCTCACCTTCTGGCATCAAGTCCTTACGTTCATAGTGAACAACTTCCTGCACATCTTGCACATTCATGGTCAAATCTCGTGTGAAATTATTGACCTCGACATTTCCACGAACACGGAGCCATGAATTTTTCTTAATGATGTCAAACTTCTGAGCTTCCTCTTCATTTTTGACCCATTTTTGCATAGAGAAACTAGACGTATAGTCCGTCATCTTAAAATTAATCAAGACACGACCCGTTCTAGTCACTTTATGCTCGACATCAAAGACAACCCCTTCAAAAACCAGTCGATTTTCTTCGGTATTGACCTCAATCATTGGAGTTACCTCTGCCTTGTCGAGTTTAGGCTTAGCAGTTGCCTTCTTGGCTTGGAAATCAAAGACAGGTTTATCCTCAACTGGAGGAGGCGGTGCCATCTGTTCTAACTGTTCCATAGCTCGAAGGGTCTCATCATTGGCAGCCTGAACAATCATTTGATTTTCAGAATGGAAAGCTTCCTGCTCTTCCTTGGTCAAATCTTCATTTTTCTCTAAATGGCATGAAAACTTAGGAAAACCAAAGAGCTCAAGTTGTTTGCTAAGATTTGGCAAATGGTTTTTTCTGAAATGCTCTGTATCTGCTGCTTCAGAGGCCTCAATAATCAATTGATCATTTTCAAACCGAACCTGAAAATCCTGATACATGGTCCGAAATCCTTGGCTAGAACAAGGCCCAGCTGAAAAAGCCTCCCGATAGTAGGCCTGTAAAAGCTCTCTTGAAAAATCTTGATCTTTCGTTTTAATCTCAAAAGTCGCTTGATTTCCAGTTTTTGAAAATTCTTCTTTCAATCCCTTCTTCAATGCTAAAAAGAGTTCAAAGGGCAGAATATTTTCAAAGACAAAACGAAACTCCCAAATGTTACTTTGCTTGTGTACAATAACTTGTTCAATTTCAGCCTGGGAGAAGGCCTCATGATTTCTTATCTCAGCGGGAATTCCCAACTGATTCATTAAAATTTCAAAAGTGGTTGACATCCATTTTCCTCACAATATACTCCTTCTATTTTACCATATTTGAGGCAATTTTAGCTATTTCTACCAAACAGAAAAAGAAGCCACAAAGTGACTTCTTTTAAAGTGACAGTGAATTATTCTTCACCTTTGTTTTTCTTAATGATTTCTTCTTGTACTGACTTAGGTACATCTTCGTAGTGGTCGAATACCATCATGAATGTACCACGTCCTTGTGATGCAGAACGAAGAACTGTTGCATAACCGAACATTTCAGCAAGTGGAACGTAAGCACGAACGATTTGGCTGTTACCGTGTGCTTCCATACCATCTACACGTCCACGACGAGCAGTTACGTGTCCCATAACATCACCAAGGTTTTCTTCTGGAACAGTGATTGTTACAAGCATCATTGGCTCAAGGATAGCTGGTTGTGCAGTCTTAGCAGCTTCTTTAAGTGCAAGAGATGCAGCGATCTTGAAGGCAGTTTCAGATGAGTCGACATCGTGGTATGAACCATCGTAAAGCTTAGCTTTAACGTCAACCATTGGGTAACCAGCAAGAACACCGTTAGCCATAGATTCTACCAAACCTTTTTCAACCGCTGGGATAAATTCACGAGGAACCACACCACCGACGATTGCGTTTTCGAATTCGAATCCTTTACCTTCTTCGTTTGGAGTAAATTCAATCCATACATCACCGAATTGACCTTTACCACCAGACTGACGTTTGAAGAATCCACGTGCTTGAGTAGAAGCGCGGAATGTTTCACGGTAAGATACTTGAGGAGCACCTACGTTCGCTTCAACTTTGAACTCACGACGCATACGGTCAACAAGGACGTCAAGGTGAAGCTCACCCATACCAGAGATAACTGTTTCACCAGTTTCAACGTTAGTTTCAACGCGGAATGTTGGATCTTCTTCAGCCAATTTTTGAAGGGCGATACCCATCTTGTCTTGGTCTGCTTTAGATTTTGGTTCAACCATCAATTGGATAACTGGTTCTGGAACGTTGATTGACTCAAGGATGATTTTAGCTTTTTCATCTGTCAATGAGTCACCAGTTGTAGTGTCTTTCAAACCAACAGCAGCAGCGATATCACCTGAGTAAACAGTGTCGATTTCTTGACGGCTGTTAGCGTGCATTTGAAGGATACGTCCGATACGTTCACGTTTACCTTTAGATGTGTTCAATACGTATGAACCTGATTGAAGAACACCTGAGTAAACACGGAAGAATGTCAAACGACCTACGAATGGGTCAGTCATGATCTTGAAGGCAAGAGCTGCAAATGGCTCTTCATCAGACGCTGGACGAGTTTCTTCTTCTTCAGTATCTGGGTTGATACCTTTGATCGCTGGGATATCAAGTGGGCTTGGAAGGTAGTCGATAACCGCATCAAGCATCAATTGAACACCCTTGTTCTTGAAGGCAGAACCACAAAGTACTGGGTAGAATTCAACGTTGATAGTCGCTTTACGGATACCAGCTTTCAATTCCTCGTTAGTGATTTCTTCACCTTCGAGGTATTTCATCATCAATTCTTCGTCAGTTTCAGCAACTGCTTCGATCAATTTTTCACGGTATTCTTGAGCTTGGTCAAGGTATTCAGCTGGAATATCTTCTTCAAGAATATCTGTACCAAGGTCGTTAGTATAGATTTCAGCTTTCATCTTGATCAAGTCGATGATTCCACGGAAGTCGTCTTCAGCACCGATTGGCAATTGAATTGGGTGTGCATTTGCTTGAAGACGATCGTGAAGTGTGCTTACTGAGTAAAGGAAGTCAGCACCGATTTTGTCCATTTTGTTGGCAAATACGATACGTGGAACTCCGTACTCAGTTGCTTGACGCCAAACTGTTTCAGTTTGAGGTTCAACACCTGATTGTGAGTCAAGAACTGTAACCGCACCGTCCAATACACGAAGAGAACGTTGTACTTCGATTGTGAAGTCCACGTGTCCTGGTGTGTCGATGATGTTTACGCGGTGGTTGTTCCATTGAGCTGTTGTTGCAGCAGATGTGATAGTGATACCACGTTCTTGTTCTTGCTCCATCCAGTCCATTTGAGACGCACCTTCGTGAGTTTCACCGATTTTATGGATTTTACCAGTGTAGTAAAGAATACGCTCAGTTGTAGTTGTTTTACCAGCATCGACGTGGGCCATGATACCGATATTACGAGTTTTTTCAAGTGAAAATTCGCGTGCCATGAGGTTTGTTTCTCCTATTTATTTTTGATTTCTATTCTATTATAACACGATTTCAATAAAAACGGATAGGCAGGACCCACCCGTTCTCAATGTTTATCTTGTTTAGTTGGTTTCAACTTGTGAGATGGGAAGTTGAATTGTACTCGGGCTAAAGTTAGTTAGCCGATTTGAGCCGGAACGGGATGCTGTGTGAAAAAGATAAACTTCCTTGTATTCGTCGAATACTGCGTCAGTTTCCTATTTTCACCTTGCATCCTTACCGTTCCTAGCATCATTTTATTGTTGAGCTCAAGCTAAAAGTCTGGAGAAAAAGATGAATCTCATTGGTTGCAGTCGCAACCTGCTTCGATTCCCTATTTTCTCTGGGACTTCCTTAACGCTTTCGCATCCTATATTACCAACGGAAGTGTGCGAAGGCACGGTTAGCTTCAGCCATACGGTGAGTGTCTTCACGTTTCTTAACTGCTGCACCAGTGTTGTTAGCAGCATCCAAGATTTCTTTTGCAAGACGGTCTTGCATTGTGTGTTCACCACGAAGGCGAGCGATTGTTACCAACCAACGAAGTCCAAGTGTTGTACGACGTTCTGGACGAACTTCAACTGGGACTTGGTAGTTAGATCCACCAACACGACGTGCACGTACTTCAAGTACAGGCATGATGTTTTCCATAGCTGTTTCAAATACTTCAAGTGCATCGTTACCAGTAGCTTCTTTGATTTGCTCAAAAGCACCGTAAACGATTGAAGCAGCTGTACCACGTTTACCATCAAGCATAACGCGGTTGATAAGACGAGTAACTAATTGTGAATTGTAAAGCGGATCTGGCAATACTTCACGTTTTGGAGCTCTATTTTTACGACTCATTTCTCTTTATCCCCTTTCCTTATGCTTTTGGACGTTTAGTACCGTATTTAGAACGGCCTTGTTTACGATCGTTAACACCTGCAGTATCAAGTGCACCACGGACGATATGGTAACGTACCCCTGGAAGGTCTTTTACACGTCCACCACGAAGAAGCACCACGCTGTGCTCTTGCAAGTTGTGTCCGATACCTGGGATGTAGGCAGTAACTTCGATAAGGTTGCTCAAACGTACACGAGCAAATTTACGAAGGGCAGAGTTAGGTTTTTTAGGTGTCATAGTTCCAACACGAGTTGCTACACCACGTTTTTGTGGTGAAGAAACGTTTGTTTGAACTTTTTTATGACTGTTGTAACCAACGTTCAAAGCTGGTGATTTAGATTTTTCTACTTTTGATTTACGCGGTTTGCGAACCAATTGGTTAATTGTAGGCATCTACATTCTCCTGTGTTTTTTTATTTTTGGTGATGATACACTTGGTGACAGCTATCATCTGTGTGTACTTTTGCAACATTTGTCAGCACGTCCCTGTACACTCTTGAGAGACCAAAAGTAAAAAGTACCGTCTAACATTGTACCACGTTTTTTCTATTTTTGTCAATATATTTCTTCTTATTTTTTGACTTCTTGGATCATAAATCTATTTGAAAACGGTCACCTACCAGATAGGCTCTTCAACCGACCACATAGACAGAGCTTCTTGTATTTGTCGACAAAATGGTGTTTAATAGATTTGTAAGTAAGAGATCTCTATTACAACTTTATAAAGGAGAAATTATGAAACTCAGACTTGATATTGATCAGCAATACACCGAAGAGCAAATCATCATAGAAGCACCTGCCTTGTCTTCAAAAATTCAAAAGGTTCAGGACTTTGTACAAAATCTTGAACAAAAAGAAACTCTTAAAGGAAAATACCAAGACCAGGTCTACTTGATTCAGATTAGCAAGATTCAGCGTGTATACATTGAAAATCGTAAGGTTCTGGCCGAAACGGATAGCCAAACCTATGCACTTGACATTCGTCTCTACCAAGCAAGTGAAATTCTACCTGCTTCCTTTATCCAAATTTCCCAATCGGAAATTGTCAACATTGATGCAATTAGTCATCTAAAACTAACCTCTAACGGCTTGATTGAAATTTATCTTAAAAACGAAAGTTTCACCTACTCATCTCGCCGTTACCTCAAAACTATTAAGGAGAAATTAGAACTATGAAAAAACAAGTATTCCACGATGCCACAACTGGTATCCTCATCGGCCTCACCCTATCTATTATCTTTTCACTCATTTATTCACCAAGCAACTACGCACCTCTCAGCCCTGAATCTCCTGTTGGTCAATTCATGAGCAGTCATCAGGTTCACGGTGCTCTAGTTTTACTCTACTGTACACTTATCTGGTCAGCTATTGGAGTCCTCTTTAGTTTTGGTAGTCGTCTATTCGCTCAAGATTGGAGCCTTCTTCGTGCGACTGTCACTCACTTCTTCCTTATGTTGCTAGGTTTTGTACCTTTAGCAATCCTAGCAGGCTGGTTCCCTCTTCACTGGACTTTCATCCTCCAACTTATCCCAGAGTTTGCAATCGTCTACCTCATCATCTGGGTTGTTCTCTACAAGAGAGAATCAAAGAAGGTTGCCCACATCAACCAACTATTAGCTCAGAAAAAATAAGACCTAAAAACCCACTCCGTTTTGTGAGTGGGTTTTTGCTTATAATTTTTGTTTCAGCTCTAATAAGAGATTCATGGCTTGCATCGGTGTCATATTGTACACATCTACTTGGGCCAACTCTGCTAGGATAGGATTTTCTTCTTTTTCATCAAAGAGAGACATTTGCTCATTGACAACATTCCTTTGATTGATAGAAATTGGATTTTCCTGACTTTGGCTCTCTAGTTGAGTTAGAATCGCATCCGCTCTTTTTAGCAAATCTGCTGGCAATCCTGCAATCTTAGCAACGTGAATACCGTACGATTTGTCTGCTGGACCTGGTTCAATCTTATGAAGGAAAGTGACCTGGCCATTTTGCTCAAGTGTAGCCACGTGTACATTTACTAGATGTTCAAGACTAGCTTCCAGACTGGTTAATTCATGGTAGTGGGTCGCAAAGAGAGTCTTGGCACCAATATGCTCATGGATATACTCGATAATAGACTGAGCTAGAGCCATACCATCATAAGTTGCGGTTCCTCGACCAAGCTCATCAAAAAGAATCAATGAATCCTTTGTCGCATGACTAATAGCATTATTTGCTTCCATCATCTCTACCATAAAGGTGGACTGACCTGAAACCAGGTCATCTGCCGCTCCGATACGTGTAAAAATCGCATCAAAGATTGGTAAACAAGCACTTTCAGCTGGGACATAAGAACCCATCTGAGCCATAACCGCTGTAATGGCCAGTTGACGCATGTAGGTTGACTTCCCGCTCATGTTCGGACCTGTAATTAGTTGAATGCTAGTATCTTCATCCATCTGGATACTATTGGGAATATAGGTCTGAGCTCCCATAACCTTTTCAACAACTGCGTGACGACCATTCTGGATATCAATCCGCGACTCTTGCCCAAACTCTGGTCGAATCAGGTGCTGTTTTTCTGCAACTACTGCCAAGCCTTGCAAGACATCGACAGTAGCGATTCCTTGAGCCAGAGCCTGTAGACGTTGGATATACTTGCCAACCTCCTCACGAATACGCATAAAGATTTCGTACTCTAGGTTTGCTGATTTCTCACGCGCCTCTAACATTTCTCCCTCGATACGCGCCAACTCCTCTGTCCCAAAACGCTCAGAATTTTTCAGCGTAGCCTTGCGGAAAAAATGGGCTGGAACATTGCCGAGCTGCGAATTGGTCACATGGAAATAGTAGCCGTCTTTTTTATTGTAGTCAATCTTGAGAGTATTGATGCCAGAGTTTTCTCTTTCCTTGGCCTCGATCTCAGCAATCCAGCTGGTCCCTTCTCTCAGCACACGACGGTATTTATCCAAGGTCTCATCAAAGCCCGTTCGGATAATACCACCTTCGGTAATCACGTGGGGGGCCTCTGGGGCAATGGCTGCACTAATGAGATTTTCCAACTCTGGGATAGCATCTAGTTGTTCAATCAGATAAGCTAGAGCTGGTTGCTCCATTCCTTCTAAAATGGCGCGAATTCGTGGAACACTTCCCAAGGTAGTCGCTAATTGCAAGAGATCTTTAGGATTACTTTTCCCAAAAGATACTCGGCTAGCCAGACGTTCGATATCGTAGACTCCCTTAAGGCTTTCCGTTAAGTCACTGCGCTCAAAGAAATAATCCAGAAAGACTTGCACAACCTCCTGACGTTCTATGATACGATCTAAATCAATTAAGGGGCGTTGAATCCAGGAACGTAGAAGACGCATACCCATTGCAGTTTTAGTCTCATCTAGCAACCAGAACAGGCTCCCTTGTTTCTTGCCTGAGCGAGCATTTTCAACCAAATCCAGACTAGCCTTGGTCGCAAAATCCATCTGCAAGAAATCTTTGATCTCATAACGAATAACAGGTTTTAAGTGATTCAACTCTCTCATCTGCGTCCGATGAACATACTGAAGAAGTTTTCCACTAGCTGCTTCTTCAACAGTTGCCAATCTTGAATCCAACAGATGAACGTCTTCATATGTTTCTTGTTCATAGGAAAGCACTAGATTCATTTGACAACTGAGAATCTGTTCTTCTGCTTCAGACAAGTTGTAACCAATCACCACTTCTCTGGCCTTGAGATTACGGATTTCACCACAGACTAGAGAGAAATCTGATAATCCCGTTACATAGAAATCACCTGTCACTAGGTCCATATAGGCTAGTCCATACTGGGAACCTTCACGATCAATAGCCACTAAAAAGTTATTGTGACTATCTGGCTTACTACTATCAACCACTGTTCCTGGTGTAATGACCTGAACAACCTCGCGCTTAACAACACCAACAGCTTGCTTAGGGTCTTCCATCTGCTCGGCGATAGCAACCTTGTAGCCACGCTCAACGAGGACATCGATGTACTGTTGGGCAGAATGATAAGGAACTCCAGCCATGGGAATCGGATTTTCAGCATTTTTATTGCGACTGGTTAGTGAGATTTCTAGTATCTGTGCAGCATTGACTGCGTCTTCATAAAACAACTCATAAAAATCACCCATGCGAAAAAGCAAAAAAGCATCTGGATATTGTTTTTTGATATCCACATACTGTTGCATCCCAGGTGATAATTTTTCAGTAGTCATTTACTCTCTCCTTGTAAAAACAGTCCTGAGAGAAGCTCTCAAGACCTTATCTATCTTCCATTAACTCTAGCAAGCGTTCTTCCATGACTTTAGCTGCTTGTTGATCCTTACAGATAACCAACAAGGTATTCGCTCCGGCAACAGTACCTAAGATCCACCCATCTTTATTTGAATCTACTACATTGGCTAAAACGGATGCTTCTCCAAGTTTAGTGTGGAGAACCAAGGTGAATTCGGCTCTTGCAACACCCTCTAAGTGATGTGAAAGGAATTCGACTAGATCAATCTTCTCTGTCTCATTTGCTAGCACATAGTAAACAACATCGTTTTTCTTAACTTTGGTTAAGCCAAGCTCTCGCAAATCACGAGATAATGTCGTTTGTGTCACAAAGACATCACAGGCTTCCAATCGATCTTGAATTTCCTTTTGAGTTCCTAATTTTTCTTCTGTAATCATTCGCTTGATGAGCTGATGACGTTCTCTTTTTCTCATAAGATCCTTTCAAGTGCATATTTATAACATTTTACATTTTTTTAGTAAGAACATTATATCAAAAAAACTGGATATTTCAAAAAATATCTCTTCTTTCAAAAAAAATGTAGTAAATTGTGATAAAATAGTAAAAAAGCCCTAAAGGAGCCTTAAATGAATACAAAAGAATTGATTGCTAGCGAGTTGGCTAGCGTCATTGATAGCCTGGACCAAGAGGCTATTTTACATTTACTAGAAACACCTAAAAACTCAGATATGGGAGATATCGCCTTCCCTGCCTTCTCATTGGCAAAGGTTGAACGTAAAGCTCCTCAAATGATTGCTACTGACATCGCTGAAAAGATCAATAGTCAAGCCTTTGAAAAGGTTGTAGCAACAGGTCCTTACGTCAACTTCTTCCTTGATAAGGCTGCCATTTCTAGCCAAGTTCTACAAAACGTTATCACTGAAAAAGAGCACTACGCTGACCAAGAGATTGGCAATCAAGAAAATGTTGTCATTGACATGTCTAGCCCTAATATCGCTAAACCATTTTCAATCGGTCACCTTCGTTCAACAGTTATCGGAGATAGCTTGTCACATATCTTCCAAAAAATCGGCTATAAAACTGTCAAGGTCAACCATTTGGGAGACTGGGGTAAACAGTTTGGGATGTTGATTGTTGCCTACAAGAAATGGGGCAATGAAGAAGCTGTCAAAGCACATCCAATTGATGAACTTCTCAAACTCTATGTCCGCATTAATGCTGAAGCTGAGAACGATTCAAGCTTGGATGAAGAAGCACGCGAATGGTTCCGCAAACTTGAAAACGGTGATGAGGAAGCTCTCGCTCTTTGGCAATGGTTCCGCGATGAAAGCTTGGTAGAATTTAACCGTCTCTACAATGAGCTACAAGTTGAATTTGACAGCTACAACGGAGAAGCCTTCTACAATGACAAAATGGATGCAGTTGTAGACATCCTTTCTGAAAAAGGACTATTAGTCGAATCAGAAGGTGCTCAAGTTGTTAATCTTGAAAAATATGGAATTGAATACCCAGCTCTTATCAAGAAATCTGACGGCGCAACTCTATACATCACACGTGACTTGGCTGCGGCCCTCTACCGTAAAAACGAATACCAATTTGCCAAATCTATCTATGTCGTTGGTCAAGAACAATCTGCTCACTTCAAACAACTCAAGGCTGTCTTGCAAGAAATGGGTTACGATTGGAGCCAAGATATTGTCCATGTTCCGTTTGGCTTGGTTACAAAAGAAGGGAAAAAACTTTCTACTCGTAAAGGGAATGTTATCTTGCTAGAACCAACTGTTGCAGAAGCCATCAGCCGTGCTAAAGCGCAGATCGAAGCCAAAAATCCAGAACTTGAAAACAAAGACCAGGTCGCTCATGCTGTTGGAGTTGGGGCCATTAAATTCTATGACCTTAAAACTGACCGTACAAATGGATATGACTTCGACCTTGAAGCTATGGTATCTTTCGAAGGGGAGACTGGCCCTTATGTTCAATACGCCTACGCTCGTATCCAATCGATCTTGCGTAAAGCCGATTTCAAACCTGAAGCAGGTGCCAACTATAGCTTAAACGATGCTGAAAGCTGGGAAATCATCAAGCTCATCCAAGACTTCCCACGTATTATTAAACGTGCAGCTGATAATTACGAACCTTCTATCATCGCTAAATTTGCAATCAGCTTAGCTCAAGCCTTTAACAAATACTATGCCCACACTCGTATCTTAGATGAAAGTCCAGAACGTGGCAGTCGTCTAGCCCTTAGCTATGCAACTGCAGTTGTCCTCAAAGAAGCCCTTCGTTTGTTGGGCGTAGAGGCGCCAGAGAAGATGTGATTCAGTACCAACAATTGGAACTAAAGGTTCCTAATTGTTGGACGCTAGCCGCTTTTATGCGGATTAGCTAACTGCTTCACTAGTTCTATAACATAAATAACATCGATTTATGTTATAGAACGTCGTAATCTTCAAATTACTGGAACTAAAGTTCCTAGTCTCTTGGCGGCAATCGCTATCGGGCGATTTGCCTAAACGCCTTACTAATGCATCCAAATAAATAATATCGACTTATTTGGATGCATGTCGTGATCTATTAAATTAATTTATTACTAAGCAAGCTAAGTAACTAACGCCAAATCCTATTCGGACTTTGGCTAGGCGCTTACAGTATCATCACTCGAGAGGCGAAGGATATTCGTTTTTCTCTAACCACTTACTTCTTTATCACCTAGGGAGAATTTTTATGAGCCAGTATGCTTATATTCTAGTTGTTATCAGTCTTCTTTTTCTCTTTCTTGTCAACAAATATGAAAAAGAGAAACTTCA
This sequence comes from Streptococcus sp. HMSC062D07, assembly GCF_001814215.1. Taxonomy (NCBI): domain Bacteria; kingdom Bacillati; phylum Bacillota; class Bacilli; order Lactobacillales; family Streptococcaceae; genus Streptococcus; species Streptococcus sp. HMSC062D07. The sequence continues at coordinate 179,900 of NZ_KV815334.1, read as the reverse complement.
AAGACTGCTTCAGGACCAACTATTGAAAGATCAAGATTTTCGTGCAACTATCAAAGAAAAAATCCAAACGATAGAAAATATCAATGATGTCATTGATTACGTGAATAAAGGCTACCGTTTAGGGATTCCCATTTCAAAAGAAATCGTTGACGAAATTCGCAACTAACAAAAAGACTCGAGATGACATTTCTCGAGTCTTTTTATTTATTTCTGACAGCTAAGATTCCTACCAGGATAACAATCCCTAAGGATACCATGGTTCCAACTGGTGCTACATTTTCATCAAAAATTTTCTCAGAGAACAGTAGCAGAGCAATCGCTAATAGTAGCAAGGCACTGCATAGCATAATATCCTTGAAGCTTGGTTTGCGTTTTATATACTTTAAAAATGATCTCTGTAATTTACTCATTTGAACTGTTCTCTTTTGAAATAATTCTATGATCCATGGGATAAAAATCTAGCCCAACAACTCTATCCTCTTACAAGGATTCAAGTTCATAAAGCTCTGCAATAATGCCTGCAACCTTCTTGATATCTCCCAACATACCACGCATTTCAAAGTCAGCTAGGACTGGAAAACCAAAGCGCTGGCTGTATTGCTTGGCGGTCAAACAGTATTGGTTATTGAAATTACGGTTACCCGATCCTACGACACCAAAACACTTGCTAGCATTATCACCATATGCGATAAAGTCTCCTACTGGAGTGGTTAAGATTTCCACATCTCCATTGTCAACCCCATTGCCACCTTCGAGGTAAGTCGGTAGAAAAGCCACATACGGGTTGGTCATCTCAAAGAAGTCTTCTCCTTCCTTGACCAAGTCTTTAATATGAATTTTTTCCACATCAATATTCGCATATTGCTCCAACAAATAAGCTTTCAAACGTGTTACAAAACTTTCCGTGTTGCCGCTTAGACTGATATAAACTAAGGAAATTTTTTTCATCTTTTCCTCCCTCTTTCTCGAATCCAAAAAAATAACTACCAAGATTGTATCTTGATAGTTATCCTTTGTCAACTCTTAGGCGAGTTCTTCCTCTTGAGATTCTGTTAATTCTTTTTGCTGACGCCATATTTTATAGAAGACGATTCCCAAAAAGATAACATTGATGACGATGAAAATAATAGTGGTTGCTTTTGACATGACTTCCATTCCTAAACGTAGGGTGTCATCTTTAATCAATTGCATAGCATCTTGTAGATTCATATTGTCATGGACTAGTCCAACAATAGCTAGTAAGGCATATCCAACATAAGTGTAGTTCGCCAACTGCAAGTTCTTACGAATTAAGAAAACAAAGGCTACTACAACTAGGATAGCGGATAGAATAATGAGTATCGTGTTAAAAATAGAGTGAGATGACTCTGACACTTGGTGGGCATAGTTAACAGCATCTTCTATTTGTTGAGCACTAAGTGTCCCAACATTTTCTTGGCTAGCACGAAGGGCGTCCTTACTAGGTACTGGAGTGAATATTCCAACTATTGCCAAGGCTGAATTAATCGCTGATAAGACTAATAAAATCCATAGATAGATTGGTTTCTTTTTCATAAAAGTAACCTCCTCATAATTTTTAATTTATTATAGCATATTTTAACAAGTAAAACAAATTCTACAAGTTTACTTCCACCTGCTTACGGTATGCTTTCGGAGACTTCCCACATAGTTTTCGAAAGACCTTATAGAAATAGCCTACATTACTGTAACCAACCGTATAGCAAATATCCTCAATACTATCATTTGTAGATAGTAAAAGTTGCTGAGCTGCCTTGATGCGTTGCTTATTGAGAAGCTCAGCAAAGGTTGAATTGGTTTCCTTCTTGATTAACTGACCTAAGTAAACAGGATTGATAAAGAGGTCCTTGCTGATATCCTTGAGAGATAGCTCTTTTTTGTAGTCTCTACCAATAACTTCGAGTACACTGACAACATTCTCATTCATGCGGTATTGGCCAAAGAAGGACGTCAAGGTTTCCTTGGTATAAGCTACTAAGTCTTCAAAGTTTGTGATGGCATGAATATTCTTGACAATATCTGTCATATCATCTGCTTTCAAATGTTCAAAGAGATGGAAGACATCCATAACAAACTGAGTAAAGAGTTGCTTGGTGATGGATACCCTCGGTGTGTTTTCTAAGACAATCTTCTCGAGTAGGTTCAACTCCTCGATAATCTGCTGAAGATTTCCTTGGATAATAACTCGATAAATGGGTTCATAATAAGAAAAGAGACTTTCAGATTGATCGAGGTTTACAGTTCCATAGAAGAGGGCTTTTTCAACGTCAAATTTCCATTTTTCAAAGTTGGCCTGATAAGGTAACTCAAAAGGCATGACAAGTAGACCGTCGAATTTCTGAGCTGCAATCACAATCTGCCAGTCCTGACCTAAAACATAGTAAGGAATGACAAAATCCCCTTGTTTCTCTTGAGAGAGTCCAATCCACCAGTTTTCTTTTTGAGACAGGTGTGCTTTAAATGCTTCGTCGTCTAACTTTTGACTTAACATTTCTGGCTCATGCACTTTCTCACGAAGTTGACCAAGGATTTTCTCAAGTAAATGCTCCAGTTCAACCTTATCAACTGGTTTGACAAGATAATCTACAACATTGAGGTTCATGGCTTTCTTGACATATTCAAATTCTTGATAGCCGGAAAGAAGAATATAGTAAGCCTCTGGCAAGAGTTCCTTCATTTCCCCAATCATTTCAAGTCCTGTCTTGTCAGGCATGTTGACATCAGAAATGACGATGTCTACAGGATGCTCTCGAACATAGTCCAAAGCGTCGTCAGCATGATTGGCTGTTGCGACGACTTCCATATCCCATTTTTCAAAAGGGATCAAACGCTTAAGTCCTTCTGTAATCATGTACTCATCGTCAACTAATAGTACTTTATACATGTTTATCCTTTCTCTTCATCCTGAATGGTGATTCTATATTGAACACCTTTTTGTTCAGCTGATTCTACATCGATGTTATAGCGATCTCCAAAGTAGAGCACAAAGCGTTCGTGAATATTAACAATCCCAATAGACTGTTGTTGCCCCTTATAATCTGCTGTGTGTTCAAAGGTTCTTTGAGCCAGTTTAGCTTGAATTTCTGCTAGTTTTTCAGCAGACATCCCACGGCCATTATCGGTTACTAAGATTTCAACATAGCCATCTTTTTTCAAAGCCTTGATACTGATAACATTATCTGTTCTTCTGTGATCAACTCCATGGGCAAAATAATTTTCCACTAACGGTTGGAGGGTGAACTTTGGAATACGCATTGCTTCCAATTCAGGGTCAATCTTAAATCCATAGGCAATGGATTTTGGATAGCGAACCATACAGAGATAACTGTACTTCCGACAAAACTCCACTTCTTGTTTGAGGGTCGTTTCTCGCTCGTCAGAGATATTATTGCGCAGGAGACTACTGAACTCATAGATGATATCTGCTAGTTCATTTTGATTTTCCATCACCGCGTACATCCGCAAAAATTCCAGAGTATTGTACATGAAATGCGGATTAATTTGAGCTTGTAAGGCTCGCATGTTGGCATCTTTTTGATTGAGTTCCAGTTGATAAATATCGTGAATATTACTTTCTAGTCGATCCAACATATCATTTGTCGACTCAGCAATTAGTAGCAGTTCCTGGTCCTTTTTATCTGTGTCGATTCTCTTGGTCTGCTCTCCCTTAGTAATGGCTTGGATAGAGTCCACCAAGTCCACAACCTGACTTTGATAGTCAGAAAAAGTCCTTCTTAAGGTCATATATAAAATGATGATAAAGAGGGCGCTCAAACCTAAAATAAGTGCCGAACTCGCTAAAGTCCCACTCCAAACATAATCCTTTGGTACAGCTACTCGAACTTGATAACCATGGGCAGTTGTTCCTACCAACCAAGACTCATTCGTTCCCTTCGCTCCAATATAGAACATATCTGTTTCATATGGTGCAATGACAGTTACTGCTACAGGAATTGTTCCCCTAGTGTTGTCAATCGCTTTATAGAGGAATTCTGGTTCTACGGAAATATAAATGACTCCAAGAGCCTGGTCCGAGATGGGATCAGACACTGGAACCGCAAAACTATTAGCATCCGGTTTAAAGCTCTCAGCTGGAATTTTCTGTCCACCTCTGTTTCCTCTTTTGGAAACAAATACGTCCGTTGAATCCTGTAGAACAATCGAAATACCTGTTACAAAATCGTTTCGCACGTATATATCATCGATATTTTCATAAATAGAAACGGAAATATAGGGTGACGCCTTGCGCTCTAACTGCCAGTAAAAATAATCCGGCGTACTAAGACTAAAATATTTGTAAATCCCTTCAATCCGAGCTTGATTATCTACTAAACTCTGGGCTAGGCGAGTTGACTCCCGATAGTAGTATTCAACTTCATCAACTGTTCGAGCGAGAACACGCTGACCGACACGATTGGCTTCCCTTTCACGCATATCCCAGTCTGCATAAAAAATCAAGAGAGCAAAGCAGGAAATGATGATAATCATCACCAGACTATAGATTCTTAGGAGTGAGTGGAGGCGGAATTGTTTGGTCTTATTTGGTTGCCAATTTTTCATGAATACTTTCATAAACAGGCTCCAATAAATCACTAATAAAGAAATGCCACATTCCAATACCTACAAAAGCAATGAGGGCTGGCATATAGAAGCCAATAATGGCTAACAAGACGCTACCAAGGAGAACCTTGGCCACTGCTGATAAACTCATAAAAATTCCGATAAAGGCAAGCTTTAAGGTGTTTTTATAGGATAATTCAAAGTAAACCTGTAACTTTAAAGATACCGTATAGGCCAAAAATACCAAGGCTACTAAAAAGATATTTAGAAATGTTGCTGCCAAGTGGATAATGGTCTGGTTTGGCAACTGAATCATCAGATACAAGCCATAAATCAAGATGAAGTCAATCCCTATAAAGGTGTAGAAACTGAGATTACTTTTGACAAAATTGCTCTTAAATAAAGCCCATGCTTCCTTAAAACGATAAGCACGGTAAGAATAGCCGTTTTCAGCAAATAAACTCATGAGAGTTGCACTAGCGGGTGCTATACCGAAGACCACTCCTCCTGCTAGTGTCAATAACCAAAAATAAGCAGTCGCAATCATCCCCAAAAAGAAACGATGAAAGACTAGCTCAATGAAATTTCCCACGGTTTGCCTCCTATACATTAATCTAGTTTTATTATAACATATTTCAAGCGCTCTCAAAAACAGAAGCAGTAAAAAGGGCAAGACAATTTAACTCATTACCTTTTTAGAAGTAAGCTTGGAGTAGGGACCATCCTTGTCAAAAGTGTACAAACACCAAACTATATAAAAAATTACATTTATTGGTTTAATAAGGATATTTGTACTATAATTAAGATAGATAGAGATACCGATTAATAATCAAAGAACAAAGGCTTTACCAGGGCAGATGGATATGTTTGAAAATTATATAATTACTATTCAACTTATTTACTGGATTAACAAAATAACGAAAGGAGTATGGACTATGACTATTTTTATTTTAAGAACTACTTTGTTTTTTGTTGTGCTTGGATTGAGTCTTTTCTCTGATAAATTGTTCAAACAACAATATGTAAAAATCGTAAAAATAATTTGCACTATAATCTTATTAGTCATTTCATTAACATATCTGTTCTAAGTTATTTTAAGAATACAGGAATTTGTTTGTCCTGTATTCTTTTTTTCTCTATAAAACGTGCATTGATAAAAACGAATAACAAAAACACCCCCAGTTAGGGAGTGTTTTCAAGGATAATAGCAAGATTACCTAAATTTTATTATTTAGCGTCGTCTTTTTTAAAGATGTTTTTAACACCTTCAACAGCGCCTTCAATAGCGTCTTTTGCATCTTCAGCGACTTCTTTAACTTTAGAAGCAACTTTTTCAGCAGCTCCTTCGCTTTCAAGTCCTTTGTCACCTACCAATTTACCAACGCCTTCTTTAACAGCTCCTGCTGCTTGGTTGAATTTTTCTTCTGTAGACATAAGTATGTCCTCCTTTTATTTTTTCTAAATTAGTAATTATTGAACACGTGGTTCTGCTTTGGCTGCAGCGTCTTTAACAGTTTCAACGCCTTGGCCAACTTTTTCTTGAACGAATTCAGCCCCTTCGCCAAGTTTTTCTTGTGCTGCTGCGACACCTGAACCGATACCAGATTTCACTCTAGACAATTGTTCTGACGCGAACTCGCCTGTTGATTCTGCCACGTCAGTTACACGATCTTGAAGGCTAACTGAGTCTGCTTCATGTTGTTCTTTAGTTTTGATGTCAACAACATTAACGTTAACTTCAACTACTTCTAGATCAGTCATTTTCGCAACTTCTGATACGATAACGTCTTTGATTTCCTTGTATAGAGTTGGAACGTTTTTTCTGTACTCTACGATAACGTTCAAGTCAACTGCTACTTGTTCTTTACCAACTTCAACGTTAACACCGTGTGTTACATCGTTAGTGTTAACAAGTTTTTCTGTAAGATTTGAGAAGAATCCACCGTCAACATGTAATAGTCCTGGGACTCTATCTAGTGAAAGACCGATGATTTTTTGAATAACTTTATCTTCGTAAGTTAATTCTCCGCGAACATCTTTAGAAACAACAACATCTTTTTTTTCAGCATTTACATTTACATTTTTTTCTACGTTTGACATATGAAACTCCTTTATTTATTTAAATAATTCTTCTGTACATAGTATCCCAACCAAATTCCTAGGGCTCCACAGATTAAAACGAACAATGTTTTAAAGAAACCGAAGGATAGGATGAAGCAGGCTAGAATAATACCTACTACACCACATAGAATTGGGTATTGATATTTTTTAAACCATTCCATTTTTTACTTCCTTACTTTACACGACTAACAATTTTCTTAGCTGCTTTTTGAGGGTCATATTCTTTCACTGAAACTTCCAGTTTAACCTCTCGATCAATACCAAAGAATTCTTTCAATCCTTGAGTGATTTCGTTTTGAACTACTTCAAATTTGTTAGCAATGTTATCTGAAAGAACAGCTGTACCTTCTACATAAACGAAACATTTCTTTTTCCGAGTATGTACCTGAATTTTGGGATTTTTAACCATCTTGTGTTCATCCAATAAACATCGAACAAACCCTTCAATAGCTGAATTTTTTAGTTTTAATTTATCGTCTTTAGTTCCAAGTTTTATTTCCAGATATTGTCTAGGATAAAACAGGATTACTAACATCCATAATAAAACTAAGATAGACAGGCCTAGAAGCCCCCAAAATACATATCTAGCGAGATAATATTCAAATGATGTCTGTCGCCAGCTAGTCAATTGAATTCCTAAATCACTAACCTGGTGGTAGTCTATCAAAATAGGAAGGAAAATTGTCAAGATTAAAATACAGAAAATAATCAATAATATTTTCTTTGATTTTGACATCTAAAATCCTTTCAATTAGTGCAACAAACCATAGCTTTACCCGTCATTATAAATTAAAAACTATAGTCTGCTTTCGAGTAAAACATTAACCTTTTTTACCCAAAAAGAACGATACCACAGAAACTACAATCACTGCACCAATAATAGATGGAATGATAGCCATACCAGCTAGTGAAGGTCCCCAAGTACCAAGGAGTGATTGACCTACTGATGAACCGATTAAACCGGCAAATATATTAGCAATTACTCCCATTGAGCCACCTTTTTTAGTGATTGCCCCTGCTGCAAGGCCGATAAAGCCACCTACAATAATGGACCACAACATAATATGCGCCTCCTTTCATTACCCCAATATATCTGGGTTAAATATAGTATATCAAAATATGAGAGCGTACTCAAATTATATGCTCACGAATATATGCTTTAATAAATTTTAAAACAATATAAAAACGCTCTAGTCATTGTGACTAGAGCGTTTTCTATATATCCGAACATCTAATTTATTTCTCAAAAAATGTAGTCAAAAATATAGTCATTCGGTTGATTTTTTTGCAATACATTGAAATTGGAAAAAGAAAAAACGCTTAAAATCAGCGTTTTCTTATGTATTGATTCGTATTGAATGCTTACTTCACTTCTATAAAAAGATTAAATAATTTCTATTTTAGCTGTTAGAAACGTTGGTACATCAATGTTTTTAGAATGCTACATAATAAAAGGTAGAGTGAATGGTAGAGTAGTAAAAATAGTTGTTATCCTAGTTGATTAAAAAAATCTCTGATTTCCTCATCTTTTATAAAATAATATATAATTTTCCCCTCTCTTCTAGTATCCAAGACGTTTTGATTGGCTAGTTTACGAAGATGGTGGGAGGCAGATGCCATACTGAGATTTAGTAAACAGGCTATATCACATACACAGAGTTCTTCAACAGCAAGAAGATAAAAGATGATATTTATCTGTTTATTATCGGTAAACTTTGATAAAATACGAAGTGATTTTTGGACTTTTTCCTTTTCAAGGTAGTTCGTTGCGGTTGTAACATTTTGTTGATTTATAATATTCACTTGGCAGATACTATCTTTTTTCATAATTTTTTCTCCTAGCCGAACACAGTCCTTAGCATGTCAAAAACGTTGTTTTCAATCAGGATATATATCCCCAGTCCTAAATAAACACTGGCAATAAACCATCTGCTATATTTTTCCAAAATTTCTCCAACAGAAGGGACTTGTGCCAATTTTTGGGCAGAAAAAACCAAGAGATAAATCATGACTAGAAAGGTAAGTAAAGCCACTATCAAATTCGCTAAATTTAAGGTAATAAAATATGGGACAAAAACACCAATATTGTCAGCACCACAACTTGCAAAAGTAATCATAGCGACTAGAAAAATCAGGTTTTTATCATCTTTGCGCAAACCATCTTTTGCAATAGCTTCTCCATCAGAATCTCCTAAAAGCAAAACTTTGAGTCCTAGGAAAATTGGAATCAAACCGAGCAAACCTAAAATCTCTTTACTAGGAATATAATTTAAGACAAATGCAAAAAGTAAACTTAGCAATATTAGACTAACAGAGCCTAGAAATTGTCCTAAATAGATGTTAATAATGTCTTTTCTGCTTTTTCTTTTGGCAAAAAATAACATTAGGATAATAAGTAAGTCTACGGCTGTCCCAGAATACAGGATTATTGAAGTAACAACATTTTGAACCATAAAACACCTCATTCAAATATATTTTTGAATGTATTTTAACATTAAACTTTGTAGATGTCAACTTCAGCTCCATCAAAATATAGATAAGAAGGTAGTGTACCAAACATTAAAAAGCCCTGCCATCGAAATGATAGCAGGGCTTAACTTCAATATCCATATGATATATTTATCTAAAAAAGGTAGAGTTTGGACTGAAATATAGTGAAATGTATTGAAATTGAAAAAAGAAAAAACGCTTGAAATCAGCGTTTTTCTTATGTATTGATTCGTATTGAATGCTTACTTCACTTCTGTAAACACAACGTGTTTGCGAAGTTTTGGTGAGTATTTCTTTAATTGAAGACGGTCTGGAGTGTTACGTTTGTTTTTAGAAGTAAGGTACAAGCGTTCACCAGATTCTTTGTGTTCAAGTGTAATATTTACGCGCATGGTATCTCCCTTCTATTATTCAGCTGATGCAGCTTTAGCAATCTTACGTCCTTTGTAGTATCCTTTAAGTGATACACGGTGAGAACGTGAGTAATCTCCAGTAGTTTCGTCAAAGTTTACAGATGGAGCTGTTACTTTGTAGTGCGTACGACGTTTGTTTTTCTTCGCTTTTGATGTGCGACGTGCAGGTACTGCCATTTCGTTTTTCTCCTTTTAAGATATAAATTCAATTAGGTTTGATTTTCATCAACTTTAATAGTATATCAAAACTTTTTTGTAAAGTAAAGTTACTTGACAAAAAAAGATTAAAAAATTTTCCTATCCAATCTTATGAATAGGAAAATAGACTAAATATCAATCTCGAATGGTTCATCAATGGTCTCTGAGACGTATTTTCCGTCTTTTTTTCGTTGTTTGACGCATTCGGTGAGAAGATATTCGATTTGCCCGTTAACTGATCGGAAGTCATCTTCTGCCCATGATGCGAGTGCAGCATATAACTTATTCGAGAGTCGAAGGGGGATTTGCTTTTTTTTAGCTTCTGCCATTTCTAATAAAGGCTTCCTGTATTGACAATTGGTTGTGCATCATGATTGCCACAGAGAACGACTAGGAGATTTGAAACCATCGCTGCTTTACGCTCTTCATCTAGTTCAACCAACTCTCCTTCATTAAGACGTTCCAGTGCCATTTCAACCATTCCTACAGCGCCGTCTACAATCATTTTACGTGCATCGATAATGGCTGATGCTTGTTGACGTTGAAGCATGACAGCAGCAATTTCTGGAGCGTAAGCTAAGTAAGTAATACGTGCTTCAAGAATTTCCAAACCAGCATCCTCTACGCGACTTTGGATTTCTTCACGAATACGCTTAGCTACAATCTCACTAGAACCGCGGAGGCTTCCTTCATCGGCTTGCCCATCACCTGTAGTATCCACATTCGGAGACACATCGTAAGGATAGATGCGGACAATATTACGAAGGGCGCTATCACACTGCAATGAAAGATATTCTTTATAGTTATCAACGTTGAAGACTGCTTTGGCTGTATCAACAACTCTCCAAGTTACCGCGATTCCAATTTCAACAGGATTACCTAAGCAATCGTTAATCTTTTGACGAGAATTACTCAAAGTCATAACTTTGAGAGAAATCTGTTTCTTGCCAATTTCAATGTTTACATCATTGCCATTTGATGATTTCATCCCTGAAAAAGGTGATTTTGTGCTAACATCACCACTTTGACCAAGTCGAGTGTGGTTTGCAGGGTTGACTGCTATGCTAAAAGGATTGACAAAGTAAAAACCAGGTTCTTTGATGGTACCTGTATAATTACCAAAGAGGGTCAAAACCAGAGCTTCCTGAGGTTTGACTACTTTTAGGCCAGCATGAGCTAGAACTGAAATTAAGATTAATAAAAGACCGATAATAATTCCAAAAATATTTTCTGAACCAGCACCGATTACAAATATAAAAATGCCAAGTACGAGTGCCAATTCGATAAGTATCAAGGCTACTACACCATTTGGTTTTGAATTTATTAGTTTTTCATTCATCAGAATGACCTCCTGTATTTGATATCTAAATGATATCACTTTAATTTTAAATGTCAACAAAAATATGCAATCTTTTTTAAGAAGATTTCAATGTATTGAATTTTCTGAAAATTCAAGGATTTTCTTCTGTTATTCATGCGAAAAATGTGCTATAATGGTAAAAACTGAAATGGGAGGGACTTGAATGACAGAATTAAATAAACGTCACCGCAGCAGCATTTATGACAGCATGGTTAAATCACCAAACCGTGCCATGCTTCGTGCGACTGGTATGACAGATAAGGACTTTGAAACACCGATTGTAGGGGTCATTTCAACCTGGGCAGAAAACACTCCATGTAATATTCACTTGCATGACTTTGGTAAACTTGCAAAAGAAGGTGTCAAATCTGCTGGTGCTTGGCCGGTTCAATTTGGAACCATTACGGTAGCTGATGGGATTGCTATGGGAACACCTGGTATGCGCTTCTCTTTGACATCTCGTGATATCATTGCGGACTCTATCGAAGCTGCTATGGGTGGTCACAACGTGGATGCCTTTGTGGCTATCGGTGGCTGTGACAAGAACATGCCTGGTTCTATGATTGCCATTGCCAATATGGATATCCCAGCTATTTTCGCCTATGGTGGTACTATTGCACCGGGAAATCTTGATGGCAAAGACATCGACTTGGTTTCTGTATTTGAAGGTATCGGTAAATGGAACCACGGTGATATGACGGCTGAAGACGTCAAACGTCTCGAATGTAATGCCTGCCCTGGCCCTGGTGGTTGCGGTGGTATGTATACAGCAAATACAATGGCTACTGCTATCGAAGTTTTGGGTATGAGCTTGCCAGGTTCTTCTTCTCACCCTGCAGAATCTGCCGATAAGAAGGAAGATATCGAAGCAGCTGGACGTGCTGTCGTCAAAATGCTTGAACTTGGTATCAAACCATCTGATATCTTGACTCGTGAAGCCTTTGAAGATGCCATTACAGTTACTATGGCTCTCGGTGGTTCTACAAATGCTACTCTTCACTTGCTCGCCATTGCCCATGCGGCTAATGTTGACTTGTCACTTGAGGACTTCAATACCATCCAAGAGCGTGTACCTCACTTGGCTGACTTGAAACCTTCTGGTCAGTATGTCTTCCAAGACCTCTACGAAGTTGGTGGTGTGCCTGCGGTTATGAAGTACTTGTTGACAAATGGATTCCTTCACGGAGACCGTATCACATGTACTGGTAAAACTGTCGCTGAAAACTTGGCTGATTTTGCAGACCTGACACCAGGTCAAAAAGTTATCATGCCACTTGAAAATCCAAAACGTGAAGATGGTCCGCTTATCATCTTGAACGGTAATCTTGCTCCTGACGGTGCAGTTGCCAAGGTATCCGGTGTTAAAGTACGCCGTCACGTTGGTCCAGCCAAGGTCTTTGACTCAGAAGAAGATGCTATCCAAGCTGTCTTGTCAGATGAAATCGTTGATGGCGACGTAGTCGTTGTTCGTTTCGTTGGACCTAAGGGTGGTCCTGGTATGCCTGAAATGCTATCACTTTCATCAATGATCGTTGGTAAAGGCCAAGGAGACAAGGTTGCCCTCTTGACAGACGGACGCTTCTCTGGTGGTACTTATGGACTGGTTGTTGGACATATTGCTCCTGAAGCTCAGGATGGTGGACCAATTGCCTACCTTCGTACAGGAGATATCGTCACTGTCGACCAAGATACTAAAGAAATTTCTATGGCCGTATCCGAAGAAGAACTTGAAAAACGTAAGGCAGAAACAACCTTGCCACCACTCTATAGCCGTGGTGTCCTCGGTAAGTACGCCCACACCGTATCTTCTGCATCCCGTGGTGCCGTTACAGATTTCTGGAATATGGAACAATCTGGTAAAAAATAAACACTATTACGGATTGCTTTATTACTAACCATTCTAAAAAACATACAAAAAGGATGAAGTTCTTAGGAACTTCATCCTTTTTTATTGGAATAGGCAACAAAATATGTTATCTACTCCACTTTTTTTTTTTCCACAAATAAATGAGTGCGATGAGAGAAGTCATTGAAAGTACTATTCCAGAGTTTAACCCTGGTGGGCTATAACTCCATACAATCTCGTGTTCTCCTTCCGTTAGTGATACACCCATAAAGAAACCAAGCGATTTTTGAACTTCTTGAGCTTGACCATCTACTGTTACACTCCAACCTGAGTGATATGGAATAGTGAAGGTTGCGAAGGATTGTTCACTATTTGGAACATTGACATGTGCTTTCACCGTTGAATTTGAATAGGAATCAATGGTGATATCATGTGTTTTTTTAAACTGTTCCAATGCATTTGTTAGCGTTGGTATATCAATTGAATAAAATTTAAAACCTCGAAAATCCCATTCTTTGGCTTTTCCTTCTTCAAAAGTGAGAGTAATCGTTTGATCTAAGTTTCCATTGCCAAGCATCCAAAATTGATTATCTCGGAATCGATTTTCATAGGGATAACTTAATCCGTTGAGCTTCACCTTCGACTTATTTACCGAACCAGCTTGTCTTTCTGGAATTTCAACAAAGTACAACTTATTTGGTTCAAGAGTCAACTTCCATTCAATGTTAGAAGATTCTCCTTCATTTGATAGAGTGTATTTGTCTCCCGACTTTGTTAAATTCGAGGTAACTGGTTCCCCAACACTCACTTCGCTTAGTGCATTTGCTCCAGATAATCCAATCACTTGTAATAGCTGATTCAAATTGGCAGCGGGTTGATGTGCTTCAAATGAGATATTCGTCGCTGAACTTTCATTAGTTAAATATCCAAGAGAAAAGGCATATGGATTACGATAAACAGCAAAGTTCTTTAACGTACCTACTTTCTCATACAATCCACGAACGTCTGAAAAAATACGTTTTTCATCTCCATCCATCATAAAGTTTGAGATTCCAAAGAATGAATCCAGAATGACATTACGACTTGTATAGTTAACAACTGATTGCGATGACGGCAATCCTAGATAGCTCAATTCCTCAATCAATGAATACTCGAGACTCGAAGTGAAATGTGATACCCCATTATAATTATAGGCAATAGGGAAGTTGGCATGAGACAAGCCCTTATGCATTTCCATCCGTGTAAATACCTTTGAACCGCCGTAACCTTCTTGGTCAAAAGCAGTGGCGTATTCCATTTGACTCTTTAATCCTTCATTACCAATGAAAAAAGGTACCCTTTTTAATCCAACAAAAGAACTGATCATTAGTTCGATAATCACCACTCCGGCCACTAATTGTAACCTACGAACTTTATCTACTTTTCTAAAGAAAAACGCTAATAAGATGGTTGTCCAAAAGCAAAATGCGAGTATTTTCTGCGGCGTTTCAACAAATTGAAGACTTCTTTGAGTCGATAATACAAGTATTGAACCAAACCCAAAAATAGCCACTAGAAACTCGCTTAATCGAAGCTTATCTTTCCATTGTAGTAAGCTTTCTGACGCCAATACCAGCATAAAGCTGTTGGCTACCCATGAATTTCTAAAGAAGAAACCAACGGGACGTTGTCCCATATGCCAAATTTGATCGAAGCCTTGAATAGAGAATGAGAGAAACAACACAAGAAGGACGACTATCGCTGACAACTTCTTAAGGAGAGTAATCTCTTTCTTAGCAAAGAATGTAAACAACCCAAAGAGAGCCAAGCCACCAATATATAGCTGCGGTAGAGCCTTTGGATCACCCCATTCTTTTTCTCCGAAGGATCCTAGAATAAATTTTTGAGGCATTGCTACTACATCATTAACGAAATCCCATGACCATGCGAAGGTACTCCCAGCGCTCGCTTTACTCTCTAACAAGGCACTAAAGACCGGCAATAACCAAAACGCTGCAATTCCTACACCAATTAGTGTAAATAAAGCAACTTTCCCCATTTTTAGTAGCGCCTCAATCAGAGGGTCATCCGTTGAGAAGATAATATAAAACGTATACAGTGCTACAAAAAGGCACATCATATAGCCTGTATAGAAATTCGTAATCAAACTAATGGAAAGAAAAATCGGTAATTTAAACGATCGCTTTCCACCCGCAATTTCTTCAATTCCTAAAAGAATCAACGGTACATAAATTAGATTATCTAAGAAATTAGGATTGTACTGTTGCGATACGATAAAGCCACTAAGAGCATACGACGAAGATAATCCTAACGATAACCAGTAATGTTTAGACACTCCTTGAAATTTCTTTTCCAAGAAATACCCAAAGACGACTCCCATTATCCCAGAACGAATTAGTGGGATTACATAACTCAAAATTTGAAATGTTGAAACCGGGAAGATTACGTATAAAAACGTGAATGGACTTAAACTATTAAAACCCCAAACACTTGGCATTGCTCCTCCAAGTGATTTCTCGAAGGACCAAAACAGACCGCCAAAATCTCCACTCCAGAACAGTTTATGTAATCCGATATATAGCGGAAAATATTGTGCAAGAAAGTCTCCACTATGTATCGAATTTTGTGAAAAGGGAGTCAACCCTAAACAAAGGAAGACCCCTAACATAACCATAAATGGAACAAAGAACAGCGAACTATATTTTAATTTCATTTTTGAAATTTTCATTATAGTCTACTCCCACTATATTAAATCCATTTTTTGTAAATTGCAAATCCATAAAGAGCGATAGATACGGTTGAGATTATAAAACCTAAAACAAATCCATCTGGCAAGTAACTCATTTCAACTGTATGCTCACCTGGCGTAATTTTATATGCCAACAGGCTATCCCAAACTCTTGCAGTTTCAACTACTTTTCCATCTACTTTAACAGTCCAACCTTTTTCAAATGGAATACTTGTCATCATCCAGGTACTGTCATCAGTAATATTCACTGTCCCTTTAAAACTACGATTATCCCAATGAGACAATTTTATTCCTTGAAGCTGACGTTCTTGAATAATACGATTTACTAATGCACCATTTGAACGAGCTAATCGTAATCCAGATAAGTCATATTCATTATCCGTTTCAATTTCAATCGTTAAATCTACAGGTTGGCCAGCAGAATTATGCGCAATTTGTATGAACTGTGTTTGTTGAAATTTATCTTGGAATTCGTAATTTTTGCCATTCAACAAGATACGAACTTTGTTTTTATCTGTATGAGATAATTTTTGCGGAATTGATACCCAATAATCTTCAGCAGATTGAGGTAATAAGTGATAGGTAATCGTTCCTGGTTTAGATGAATCAATTCGTTTGTAAGTTTCTGGTTTAGATGATTCCATATTATCTAACTTCAATTCATTTGCTGCTAATATAGCTAAATAATAATCGCTCGTCGCTCCCATTGCTTGTACTATCTTATTTTGATTTTGAATCGGTTGGTGGTTCTCTAATTTTACATTCACCGTTGCATCATTAACACCATAAGCAATTGGTAAAATCAAATCTGTCTCGAAAGTCTTTGTTCTAGCAGCTTCATAAACAGGTTCTTTTGTCGTAATATCTTTACGCGTTACCATATTTCCGAATACATACAACTTGGATGTATCCGGATAGTCCTCTTTAAGCACTGGTTTTGGAGTCACTAAGTATTTCACTGAGAAGAGTGCATCTTGTAGCGGAGTTCCTTGATAGTAGGTCGTTGCGTTAATTCCATTATTTCCTAAACGGTCAAATAAATCTCGCGTACTATTTTCTAAGTTGGAACTAAAAATTGATAAGCCAGGATAATCCACCATGAATGGATCATTCTTACTTAGATTAAATGATTTATTAATTCTGTAAAAATCACTGTGGTCAGGTCGAATAGGGTTAATAGCATCCTTTAATTGTAAAACAGCATCGTGATACTTGTAGGCATCTGTATAGCCAACACGTGATTGAACAAGTGCTGCATTAGCTGTTAACTCAACTACAGTCAAAGCAGCTATAATCATCCAAGCTCTTTTTACTTTAGGATAGAATAAAGCCCCAAGCAGAACCACAAAAATCAAAATCGTTGCAAGACGTTGCCAAACTGTTAAGAAAGAGTGTTGTTGTAACTGTACAATAGAAAAGATAACTGCACCGCTAATCAGCAGGAAGCTAGCTTCTCTTTTAGTAAATTTCTCCACTTCTCGTAGACTTAGATAAGCCAAATAAACTAAAAAGAAAGCAATAATCCATGAGAATCGATAGAAAAATCCAGCAGGATTTTGTCCCATATGCCACAACTTACTTGTAAATTCATGGGCACAAGAAATCAAAAACACTACGAGAACAAAACTTGCTGCAATTTTACTCCATTTTGAAATCTTACTTGAAATAAAGTAATAAAGTGTTCCTAGTAAACCAAAGCTAGCCACATATATATTTGGCAAGTTAGGTCCAGCTGGCCAAGAAGTATTATCAAAAGCTCCTAAAAAGAGTTTTGCTAAAATCTCAAACGGATTGATTTGTAACTTCCAATCAAATCTCAGAGTGCTTTGCAAGCCCCCTTTTGTTGATACCAAACTAATCAGAATTGGGAGCAATACAGCTGATACTATTCCAACAGCTAGTATAGATGCGGCAGCTAATTTCCCCAGTCTTGTTAGAATAACCTTTTTATTTCTTAAATTCTCTGAACGAATAATGTAGAACAAAGCATAAATGACCACAAAAATGCAGGTCATATAACCCATGTAAAATTGAACAAAGAGAGATAATGCCAGCATGCCAATATAGCCTCTTGGAGACTTATTATCTAGTACTTGTTCAACCCCAATTAAAACTAATGGAAGCATGATCATTCCATCATAGAAAATTGGGTTCATTTGATAACTAACATTAAACCCATTTAATGCGTAGATGGTAGCGACGATTGGAACCAAGTAGGCCTTATTCTTTAATCCATCATATCGTTTAACCAAGAAATGTGCCATGGTTAATCCCATCGCTCCATAACGTAAGGCAATAACAATTGGAACCACCCATTGGAAATTTTCTTCAGAGGTTAATAGAAAGAGTAAGTTAAATGGACTCAACAAGTTGAAGCCCCAAATCCCTAACATCCCCCCTCCAATGGATTTAGAGAAAGAGTAGAAGAAACTACTCCAATCGCCATTTAAAAATAAATGTTTGAAATAAGCATATAAGCCAATATACTGTGCGTTAAAGTCAACCGCCATGAGTGACTTTGTCCCGAAAGGAAAGAAGCCATCAATAGCCCAAGCTACAAACATAATGAGCATAGGCGCAATAAAACTTGCTAGATAGACTTTTTTCTTAGTCGTCATTTTGCTCTCCTTTCACAGTAATGTTCGTTTGGTCAACAAGATAATGTGGACGTTTCTTCACTTCATAATAAATCTTACCGATATATTCTCCGAGTACCCCAATAGAAATCAATTGAATTCCACCAAAGAGAACGACTGAGAAGATTGTAGTAAAGTATCCACTCACGAGTGAATCCGGTACTACGAGATATTGGATAAAGGTCCAAAGAACATAAACCAATGAAATTAATAAGCAGAATAAACCAAAATTAATACACATACGTAGAGGTTTATCGTTGAATGATAAAATCCCTTGAATCGCATAGTTCAATGAGAACTTCAACGAGTATTTTGTTTCACCTACAGTACGAACTTGGTTTTCATATTCGATAACTTTTTCGTTAAAGCCGATCCAAGCAAAAATTCCTTTAGAAAAACGATTGTATTCTTGCATAGATATAATGGCGTTTACAACTTTACGGCTAAACAATCGGAATTCAGAGACTCCGTCCATTAGCTCGATATCCATCATTTTATTGGCAAGTTTATAAAAATGTTTAGCTAAAAAAGTACGGTGACGTTTTTCTCCTGTACGTGTACGACGAGCACTTACAACATCGTATCCTTGCTCATAAGCTTCAATCATTTGTGGAAGCATTGCTGGTGGATGCTGCAAATCTCCATCCATTAGAATAACTGCTTCTCCTGTTGCATATTCAAGCCCTGCAATAGTTCCAGCTTCTTTCCCGAAATTCCGACTGAAGCTGATGTATTTAACACGTGAATCGCCAGCTGCGATGGCTAACATACGTTCAAAAGTACGATCCTTACTTCCGTCATTAATAAAAATAATTTCAAATTCCGCCTTTGTAATTTGATTGATTTCTTTAACCAATTCATCATACATCTTCTGAATCATATTCTCTTCGTTATAAAACGGAATTACTACAGATAATTTCATATCTATTCTACCTTATTCTTTTTATTATAATCACTTCTACTATAATAACATTTTTTTGAGTGAAGTGGTTACTCTTAACAAAAATTTTTGTTTATTGTATGAAATAAATAAACAAAAAAAAAGAAAAATATAAATCAGGTCTTTAATCCCGATTCATAATTCATCTTATCACTCTATTTTTTATCGCGGAGGCAACCCTAAGGCTATACGTCCATAACGACTAATGCGTGTAATCTTCCATGCTGGAGACCAGGTAACCTCAACCTTGACATCCTCAATCCCATCAATTTGTTTTAAACCTGCCACAATCTCGATTGGTAGACTTTCTGCACAGTCACAGGCAGTATCAGTGAAGGTCATAACAACTGTACAAAGGCCAGCCTCATCTAAATGAATCTCATAAATCAATCCAAGATTGTATACATCTAACTCTACATCTGTATCATAAACTTTTTCGAGTACTTCAATGATTTGATCTTCCAATGCTAGAGCACGGTCATTAATCTTGATGTCTTCTCTCATTGCATTCCCTCCATTTTTTGATTGTTCCTATTTTCTCATAATTCTGACAATTTGGCAAGTTTTTCCCAATTCTCGTTAAAGCAAAAAAGTAGAGATACAATCTCTACTTTTTAGTGATTATTTTGATTTGACAGGTTTGTCTGCAAGAGCTTTAACAGCAGCATTAATGGTTTCTGCGTAAAGTTTTGCTCCTTCATCCTGCTTGGTCGTATCACTACCGAAGTGAACCTGGTCTGTTCCCTTCCAAATATCTGGATGATCTTTAGCGACTTGGTTCCAATCTGCTAGTGCTATATATGAATATTTTTGTGCCAGTTCACGCGCATAGCTTGCATACTGCTCAACATAAGGTTGTGTTTCCTGCGTTGTGTCTCCCTCGTATGGAGTAACTAAAACAAGTTGATGTCCTTTTGGAAGGTTTGTTATCAGCAGATCCAAATCAGCTTTATAATTTTCAGGATTATTAACGCCAGTCGCAATGACTACAATTTTAGGCAAGGCTTTATTCTGACTGTAATTCAACATCAATTCATTTGCCTGTTTGGTATTTCGACTGATCTGACCATCAATCTGCGCATCTGGTAAGATTTCTTTTAGTCCATCTGAAGCACGCAAGGTTACTGAATCACCAATGATGGATACACCCTCAGCTATATTATAGCGACTGGCTTCTGCTTGATCTGCCATGGTTTTTGTTCGGTTTATATTGGTTTGCGCCTGATTGAGACCATTAACCATCAAATTCGTTTCAAATGCACCGACTTGAGGGGCTATCAGTATCACGATTAAAGTAATCAAACTAAGCACTCCTGCACTACCAGCAAAAATTGGTTTAATGTGCGGAATTTCTTTTGCCTTTTGCAAGAGGTCAGTAGATTTTCCTGCTACTAAAGGTTCGATGATATAGAAAGAAAGGGTTGCGAAGATATAAGAGAAGATGGTGGTTAAAATCACTGCCGGAATATTTCCCATTAACTGTGAGAAAATAATATAGAACGGCCAGTGGAAAAGATAGACAGCATAGCTTGTATCCGCTAAAAAGCTGATAATCTTTGGCTCTTTGATGGTCGGTGTTTTCTCATGCAAGACGCGTGCCGCAACAATCATCAGAAGCGCTGCTAAACTTGCAAACAAGAAGCCGAGTAAATAGGCAAAGAGATATGTAAATTTCACAAAGAAGGTCAGTAATAGCAAGACTCCGAGCCCAGCTCCAAAGACTAGCAAAGTCTGCTTCAAATCCAAGCTTCTATTCAAACGTTTAAAAAGTGGCGTTGCATGACGAACCCCTATTACGGTAGCAAGCACACTACCTAAGAAGAATGGATAAACATGAGTTAAGCTTGAAAAGTATACTGTTGAGTAAGAACTCACAATAAAACTACCGATAAACATCGAAAGGAAGCTGACGATAAAGGCAGCTGATGAAAGTAGAAAGATTGTTCCTCGTAGTTGTCCGCTTGATTTTGCTCGCTTAGATAGGAACCAGACTGCCAAGCCCCACAAGATATAATAATGAACTTCAACAGCTAAGCTCCAGTTGTGAACAAAGAGGTGAGGGATAAACTGAGATTCATAACTTCCTCCTGTCAGCATTTCATAGAAGTTAGTCATAAAGCCTAGAACACCAGCAATCTGCCCACCAATTCCTGCCACATAATCTTGGCGAACCAAGAAGGTGAATGGCATGATGACAAGAATCATTAAAACAACTGGTGGAAAAATTCGATAGAAACGTCTTCTAAAAAATCCTAAGATATCAATCTTCCCTTTTTGTCCAAATTCTTCTAATAAAAGTGATGTAATCAGAAAACCTGAGAAGGTAAAGAAGACGTCAACCCCGAAGAAACCTCCTGGGAAAGCCGTTTGAAAGAAATGATACAAGAGTACCAAAAGCAAACCTGTAATCCTAATCAAGGAAAACCATTTAATACGCATACGAGTCTATTCTCCATTCGTTAGATTGGCGAGAAAAGCCATCTAACTTTCATTCATAGTACCTTTATTTTATCAAAAAAAACAGAAAAATCCTAAGATAAAACTTAGGATTTTTAGTGGATTTAAAGCCAAATTTAGAAATTTCTCCCTGACTTGTTATAACCATATTTTTCAACAAAATGTTCACGAAATTCCAGGAGATTATCATCCATGATGGCCTGGCGAACCTGCTTCATGAGATTGAGCAAGAAATACAGGTTATGGTAACTTGTCAAGCGGATACCAAAGGTTTCATCTGCCTTAAGCAAATGGCGTAGATAAGCACGGGTATAATTCTTACATGTGTAGCAGTCACACTCTGGATCAAGTGGTGTAAAGTCCTCCGCAAACTGAGCATTCTTGACTACCAAGCGACCTTGACTGGTCATACAAGTCCCGTTACGAGCGATACGAGTCGGCAAGACACAGTCAAACATATCGACACCACGGATAACACCATCAATCAAGCTATCTGGCGCTCCTACTCCCATCAAGTAACGAGGTTTGTTCTCAGGAAGCAGTTGGGTCGTAAAGTCCAAAACTGCATTCATCTCTTCGTGGGTTTCTCCAACTGCTAGTCCACCGATAGAGTAGCCTGGGAAGTCCATACTTACAAGGTCTTGAGCTGATTGACGACGCAGATCTTCAAATCCTGCTCCTTGTACAATCCCAAATAAACCTTGGTCATGCGGACGACGGTGAGCCTTTAAACCACGCTCTGCCCAACGGCTAGTACGTTCAATCGATTTTTTCACATAATCATAAGGTTGATAAAATTGGGGACATTCGTCAAAGGACATCATGATGTCTGAGCCCAGATTGTTCTGGATAGAAATAGCTTTTTCAGGCGAAAGGAACATCTTAGAACCGTTGAGGTGGTTCTTGAAGGTTACCCCTTCTTCTGTAATATTACGGCTGTCTGCTAGAGAATACACTTGGAATCCACCGCTATCCGTTAAGATTGGTTGGTCCCAATTCATGAACTTGTGAAGACCTCCAGCACGGGCAATGAGTTCGTCCCCAGGGCGAAGCCACAAGTGATAAGTGTTAGATAGGATAATTCCTGAACCCATCTCTTTCAACTCTTCTGGCGACTGAGTCTTGACCGTTGCCTGAGTCCCTACTGGCATGAACATAGGCGTTGGGAAGGTACCATGGGGTGTGATAATCTCACCCAAACGAGCTCCTGTGTGTTTTTCTTTTTTTATCAATCGATATTTGATTGGCGAATCTGACATTTTTTACCTCCGAAGCTGGGAAAGACAGTCCCAGTTCTTACTTTGCGCCCAGGGGCATACTGTATGATTCTATCAAAAAAAACAGGAACTGTCACGAACTATGGTATAATGAAAGAATGAAGTACCCAAAAATTAATTTAAAAGAAGTTCGCGAGCAGGCTAGACAATTTCAAACCGAGCACCCTCGCTTGCTGCTTGTCTTTTTATTACCAAGTATTCTCTTTATTCTATCGAGCTTTATCAGACCTTTATCTCTACTTGATGAAGGCATTCTTGAACAGTCCTTCTTGAGTTTTCTAGGGATTACAATCCAGTCTGCTCTCTTTCCGATAGCCGTTGGATTTACAAGTTCCATCATCCTAGCTGGTGCCCTCTTTACCACGATTAATCTTTACAGAATTTCTGAGATAGAGCTTTCCTTTAAAGATAGCCTGTCCTTGCTTGACAACCGCTTCTTTACCCAAACATTTCTAACACTCTTACTCAAGCGTTTCTACCTCTTTTTATGGAGCATCCCTAATCTTTTTGGAGTCTACTTGCTCTTTTATAGCAGTGCCATGGCTCGTAAATTTGTGGAACTTCATCCTGAATTTCCATCTGTCGACGTCACCAATCCAGATATCGAACACTTCCTACTGACTTTCGCTCTCTATTTCTTTGGTAGCGTCCTAGTAATGATTTTGGGAACCATTATCTATCTGCCACAATATTATGCCTATTCCCAAGTTGAACTACTTTTATGTGACACCCTTGCAATCGGAATTGCCAAACCTAGCCGTGTGCTGCATACCAGCCGCTTTCTCATGAAAGGCTATAAGTTCCAACGCTTTGTCCTTGATTTACAGCTACTTCCTTGGTATATCCTCATCTGGATTAGCTTTGGAATCGCAAGTATCTCTATCTTCCCTTATATCTATAGTAGCCAAATCTTCTTCTATCAAAGACTACTTGAAATTAAGCGGAGAAAAGTTTAAGATCAGTTATTAAAAAGCAGCACCTTCATAGAAAGTGCTGGTTTTTTTATTTTAATAAGAGGATACTCAAAAGTGTTAAGATTGCTGGGCCACCTTGCTTTAGAATGATTTTTTTATCTGCTGTTAAAGCGCCATAAGTCGCTGCTCCTATGACAAACAAAACAAAGATTGTTACGATTTCTAAGCTATGCGAGAAATAAATCCCATAGATAAGAAACACCCCAATCAAAGCATTATAAATCCCTTGATTTTTAAACAGTGAGGCAACAGATGGTCGAGTCAACTCTTCCTTTCCCATATTAAAGACCCGGCTAGTTGCGTCTGATTGGGTTACCATACTCTCCAAATAAAAGATATAAAAATGTTCGAGGGCAACAATAGTTGCTAAAACAGTAGTAATGATTGACATAGTGTTCTCCTTAAAATTCTATTTTTTCTAAACCTGAGACTAGTTTTGTCAGTAAGGTTGTCAGTTCTTTCTGCTCACCAGGCGATAAGGTGCTCTCCATCTGTTCCTTCACATTCAAATGATATCTAGGCGGATTGACCAAGAGTTGATTCTTGGCTTCTTGGGTTAATTCAACAAGGACTTCTCGCTGATTGATTGGATTACGCTTACGACTGACATAACCCTCTGACTCTAAAACCTTAAAATGACGGGTCAAAGCTGCCTGGTCAATCTGTAACTTCTCCTGAACGGCAGTTTGGTTACACGGTGACTTTTGCAATAAAAACTGCAGAATTTGATAGCGGGTCAAACTAATTCCCAATTGTTTCTCAAAAAGTTGAGTAATGGTCTGATCTACTAAATGGAGCTGGTACAGTAAGTCGTTAATTTTTTTCATTTCTACCTCCCTGCGTAAACTTGATTTATCAACTATTGACTTATCAAGTATAGTGCAGAAAGATTAAAAACGCAACTATTTTGCTCACTCCGTTAAATTTATCTCCTAGCCTCAATCCCAGAAAACTAGGTTTCCAAATTTTATGTCTGGAGTTTATCTTTGCTATCTAAGAATTTGAAAATAAAAAAGAAGTGGAAACTGAATCAGTTCCCAACTTCTCATTCATTATTAGTTCATTGATACGTGAACGTGGTCATAGTGGTTTTCTGTTATGCTACCACGATCTGGCATTGGATTCCAAGTGTAAGCTGGTCCGTATTTGCTATCAAATGGTGCGTAGAAACGTTGTTTCCAGATGATGTAGCTGATGCCACGACTAGCCATATTTTGGATAGCATAATCTGCAATTTGATCACCGAGAGCTGAACTTGCTGGAACCATGAAGTCAATAGCAAGACCTTTTCCGTGGTCACCTGGATCTCCTGGACGGTAACCACTAAATGATGTGATACCAAACAAGTTAGCTACTTCTTCTTTAAATGCAGCTGTTTGTGGTTGAAGGCCTGCATTTTCAGATTTTGTTGCTGCAATAGTTGCATAATCAGGAGCCGCTGGCGCTGTATAAGTTGCCGATGCACCTTGGCTTGGTTCAGCTTGGTAAGTTGCTGGAGCTGATTGAGCTTCTGTTACAGCCTCAGTTGTTGCTTCTGTTGTAGTTGTCTCCTCAACAGTAGTCGTTGTTTCTTCAACTGTTGTAGTTGGTTCAGCGGCCGTAGTTGTTTCCTCAACTGTAGTTGTTGGTTCAGCGACCGTAGTTGTTTCTTCAACGACAGGTGCCGCAGATTCAGTAGTTGCTTCTGCTGTTGTTGCTTCTGACGATACTGTAGTTTCTGCTACAGCTTCAGTTTCTTCAACTGGTTGTGTCAAATCTTCGACTTGAACAGTTTGTTCATCTACTGTTACTTGATTCGTTGTTAAATCTGCTGTTGCACTTGCTACATCAGAACCAAATTCTTGAGGTGTATAAACCTCAACCTCTGTTACTTCTTCATTTTCGTTAACAGTTGTAGTCAGTACAGTTTCTGGGAAAATCAAGTCAATATTTGTGATTTTGTTCAAGTTTGCAAGGACATTTAAGTCTACTCCCAAAGCCTCTGCAATCGTGCTTAGGGTATCTCCGTACTTAATTGTGTAACTTGTTTTATTTTCGCTTTTAGCAACATCGTTTTGAATTTGCTCAACTGAACGTGGTGACCATACAATTTCTTCTGCTTGAGTCGCCAAGGTAGGGGCAAGTGATAAAGCTACTGTTGATGCTAAAATAATTCGTTTCTTCATACTATTCAAACTCCTTTTCAAATGTAGTACCTTTCTATCATAACATAAAGAAAAAAGAAAAAAAGCCCTTTGGGGGCTATTTAATAAAACTGTCTAGTCTCTGTAACAAACCACATTAATTGAAATAGTATGTATGAATTTTGTCACAAAGCTGACATATTCTCTTTCATAAAACTTTCATAAAGAGAGAGAAGGAATATCCGCTAAACAAGAAATCTGATGATTGCAATCCACCGGAGTTCCAAGGAAATTGATACTCTGGATGCCACTGTTTTGAGCAAATTCGATATCCAAAGTACGGTCCCCTATATAAAAGGTGCGGTCTGGTTTTAAATGGTATTTACTGATAAGGTAGGTCGCTGCTTCTGGACTTGGTTTACGAGCAAAACCGCTCTGGCTTGTCAAAATTTCTGTGAAATAAACATCCAAGCCCAAATCTCGTAAAATAGTCAAGGCATTATCACCTTTGTGGGTGTAGACAAATTGCTGAATTCCTTGCTGATTTGCCCAGGCTAAAACCTCGCGCGCCCCCGGCATCAAGACGACCTGGGCATTCTTTTCAGCCAAGCTCTGAGCACGGACTTGATTGAGCCTATCAACATCTAAGCCTCTTTCTTCTGCCACTTGCACTAGTAAATCCTGGACAGAGTATTTCAAGATAAAAGCTCGAACTTTTTCCTTGTCAAAAGGAATGGAAAACTGTGCATAGGTCTCCTCAATTCCTGACAAAATAGCTTCATAGGAGTCCAATAAGGTCCCGTCTAAATCCCAAATAAAAGCCGTTTCTTGCATTTCTTATCCTTTCGATGTCATATAAACTTGATAACGATAGCGTAGGAACATCCAACGGAAACCATTATCCAAAAGCGTTCCTGCCCAAATACCAGGCAAGCCCCAACCAAGAACAATTCCCATCAGGTAGCCTGTTCCGATACGGATACACCACATCCCGATACTTGTTGCATAAAAGGGAAGGCGGGCATTTCCCAAACCCTGCCAGACAGCTGTATAAATGACTGTCCCCGTCGTCATAGGAGTCCCTAGTAGAGAGAACAGCGTCACTAAAACACTGGCTTTAATAGCCGCAGAATCACTGGTGTAGAGGTAACTTAGTGGTGTTCCGAGAGCATAGATACTAAGCGTCAAGGGCAACATGAGAAAGAGGGATAGCCAAAAAGTTTGCCTACTGAGCTTGTCCACCCTTGCCCAATCATTCTCCCCTACTGCTCGGGCCACCTGCATAACTGTTGCCGTAGCAACACCAAAAGCAGGTATATAGTTGAACTGAGTCAAAACTTCACCGATAGCATTTCCCGCGACTGCCTCCGTACCAAAGGAAACAACCAAGGCAATTATGACTACATCACCAGCCCTCATCATGAGACGTTCTCCCGCTGCAGGTAAAGCCAAGGTCAGCAGGTCTTTATCCAGCCCAAACGTCGGTCTCATATATGGAAGTTTTAATTGTGACCACAAAATCACAACCCCGACCAACCGAGACAAAATAGTCCCCCAAGCTACACCAGCTATCCCCATATCAAGGATAAAAATGGCGACACTTGAAAAAACAATATTTAAAGCATTGGATAAAAAACTAACATAAAGCGGCAGTCGAGGATTGTGGGTAGCGCGAATCAAGGCCCCTAAACTAGTCATTAAGCCCAGGAGAACGATTGTCCCGCCAACTAAAGATAGGTATAAGCCTCCACTTTCAGCCACAACCTGTTCAGTACCCAAAAGACCAATCATCTCTTGACCTGCAAAGATGGACAAGCTACCTAAAATTAAACTCAATAGCAAGGTTATCTTGAGAGCTTCTGTCACATGGTAGGCTAGTCTAGACTGATCTTTCTGTCCCACACTTTTTGATATAACACTAGAAATTGCTGCTCCCAAGGCAATAAAAATAGCCTGATAAATGGTGATAATATTTCCAGCTACAGACACACCCGAAATGGCGATCAACCCCAGATTAGCTACCAAGTAGCTATCGACCATCCCCATGAGCATCTGCAAGAAATTTTCACCCATGGCAGGTAAAGCTATGTTGAGAATATCCTTATTTTTCTTAAACAATCCTTCCTCCTGATGAAAAGAAACTCAGTTAGTTTCCCAACCGAGTTTACTTCCTCTCTTTTAAAGTCCTAAATAAGATTCTACTGCTGCCTGCATATCTGCCACTGCAACAGTTGTCTTGTGACGAACTGGAGCTGTTTCAAGGCCATCAACTGCTGGTGGCACTGCCACTCCTGAAATTTCGTGCAACTGAGCCAAAGCCTCAAAGTCGGTCAAGCCTGATTTCCCTGTTACAGCTTCTACTGCAACTACTGGGAATTTATATGGACTAGCTGTTGAAGCAATCACGGTCTTAGCCACATCGCCTGTCCCCGCTTGATATTTTTTATATACGGCTGAGGCAACTGCTGTATGAGGGTCCTCAATATAAGAATCTGACTCATAAACACGCTTGATTTCTGCTGCTGTTTCTGCTTCCGTAGCATACTCTGCTGCAAAAAGGTCAAGAATCTCTGCATCAAAATCTGTCAATTCATACTGACCTTGGCTATTCAAAGCATTCATGAGTTCAGCTGTCTTAACCGCATCATTATCCAAAAGATGGAAAATCAAGCGCTCCAAGTTTGAAGACACTAAGATATCCATAGATGGACTAGTGGTTACCTTAAACTCACGCTTCTTGTCATAAACACGAGTTTTAAAGAAATCTGTCAAGACATTGTTGTCATTTGAAGCACAGATTAACTTGCCAACTGGTAGACCGATTTGTTTTGCGTAAAAGGCAGCTAAGATATTTCCAAAGTTCCCTGTCGGTACGGTGAAGTTAACCTTATCACCTGCATTAATTTCGCCAGTTTTAACAAGCTGAGCGTAGGCATAAACATAATAGACAATCTGTGGGACCAAACGACCAATATTCATAGAGTTAGCTGATGAAAACTGGAGCTTGTTGGCTGCCAATTTCTCACGAAGAGCTACATCATTGAACATATGTTTCACATTGGTTTGAGCATCGTCAAAGTTTCCATCAATAGCGATAACATGGGTATTTTCGCCCGTTTGAGTGGTCATTTGCAACTCTTGTACCTTACTGACACCGTCTTTTGGATAAAAGACGATAATTTCAGTACCTGGAACATCTGCAAAACCTGCCATAGCAGCTTTCCCAGTATCTCCAGATGTTGCTGTCAAGATGACTATCTTGTTTTCCAAGCCGTGTTTCTTAGCTGCCGTTGTCATAAAGTATGGCAAGATAGACAAGGCCATATCTTTAAAGGCAATGGTTGAACCGTGGAAAAGTTCCAAGTTGTATTGGCCATCAAGTTTTACAAGAGGGGCAATTGCTGGTGTATCAAACTTGCTGTCATAGGCGTTGGTGATACAGTAGTCCAACTCTTCTACTGTAAAGTCATCCAAGAAAGCTGACAAGACAAGCTTGGCCACTTCTTGATAAGAAGCGTCTTTCAATGTGTCAAAATCCAAATCCACCTTTGGATAGCTCACTGGAGTAAACAAGCCTCCATCTGTTGCCAAGCCTTGCAAAATCGCTTGGCTGGCTGTTACGGTATTGTTCGCATCACGCGTTGATTGATAAACTAATGTCATAAATCTCTATCCTTTATCTATAGTCTCATTCATTATAACATGATTTTTCAGAAAATTCTTCCGTTATAAGAAAATTATACGTCCAATTCTTCTTTCAAAGGTTCTAAATAAGTCGTTTCACTATGACCTCTCATCTCAAGTCCTTGCTCTGCTATCGTTAGCAAGTCTTTGGAAAACTGGACAATCCCAGCTGTTTCTTCATCTGTGAGGTGTTTCTTAGAAAATTGTCTTCTCAAAGACTTGTAGTCACGACCAAAACTTTCAAAGAAAGGAGCTGTTTCTAGGTAAGCTTCAAGCTTGTCAAGATTCACCAACAAACCTAGATGAAAGGCTGCTGAAGCAAAAGTGCGGTCTAGTGGCTGGGTACAAACACTCCGAAATTCGACCGTTCCTCGAGTTGTTAAATCTTGGAATTGGTAGCTACGGTGCGTTTGGAAATCCTTCTCTTGAGGGACAAGAAGTGTTTCTTTCCCATTTAGAGTATAGGCAGGAATCTCGTCAGTAGCTAGGTAATCTCTAGCACGAATCGGAGAAAAATAGTAGGTTTCTCCATCTCTTTCTGCCGTAAAAATCGCAGAATGGTCGAGATAATCAAAGAAATCATCCTCATCTTTGAAGAGTTTTGAATTGACACCAACATTCTCTGGATAAATCCCATGCATGGAGTCTTCCCAAAAGATATCTCGTGAAATCTGGGTGTCCCAGTCTGCTCCAGAGAACTCAGAATTGGCAAACAAGAAAGCTTTGGCTGCCTCTATCTGTGTGAAAGCATTGATGACACGTAGGTAGTTAGCGGTCGAAACATCCAACTGGACTTGACTCCCGCAGATGAAGGCTCCGTATTGTGGAAAGTCATGTAAATGCGCACTTTCTTGGTGACTCCCCATACTCAGATAATCCATCAGCATCTGATAGCGTGGATAAGCCACAGGTCGATTGTCATTTTGATTCCAGTTTGGGTGAATCCCCCAACCTTGGATAGCATGTTCCTTTTCACCTAGCTTTTCTTGGATTACCTTCATATAAGTTTCAAAACGGCTTTCGATCTCTTGGATACTCCGAGCTCTGCCAAAGGCAAATTCCAAGGTCGTATAGGAAACCTCAAACAGAATTCGATCTTGACTCAACGGTTCTACAAGTTGAATCGGATTGCCATCCTGGTCCTCCTTTTCAACTTCCAGACTGAGAGCATCCACCAAAAAGCGCAACAAATCCTTGCTGACTTCAATATCTGTAGGTTGGCCTTTCGTATGAACGATAGGAAACTCCAACTCAATACCGATGTAGAGATCTGGATTTTCTTTGATATTTTTTAAATAGCGGTCTTTTAATAACTGAATTGAAGGGGACATACATACCTCTCACTCTAACTTCTTATACTAGAAAATAAATTACTCTCTATTATACCAAAAACTCCTAGAGATGAATCTTAGAAAATCTGTTTGTAAGCTCACTCCCTATATTTGAGGCCAAATAAGTTCCTCTTTATATGAAATTTTCCATGAATACGTTAGATATTATTGTGCAAATTTCACAGTATCGTCAACCAGTTAAGCGATTTCATATATTTTTACATAAATCTCCTTGCATTATATTAAATATCGTGATATAATTCACATATAGACAAAAAAGAGGGCAGTTCAAATTTGACTTCACTTGAATCACGATTTAAGGCAAGCCCCTTTTCCTCTGCACCTCAACTACTAACCAAGGAGGATAGCTATGAAAGCTGTTGTTGTAAATCCAGAAAGCACTGGTGTTGCTATTGAAGAAAAAGTGCTCCGTCCGCTCGAAAATGGCGAAGCACTTGTTGAAGTTGAGTACTGTGGTGTTTGCCATACAGACCTCCACGTTGCCCATGGTGACTTTGGAAAAGTTCCAGGACGTGTTCTCGGTCACGAAGGGATCGGTATCGTAAAAGAAATCGCTCCTGATGTTAAGAGTCTAAAAGTTGGTGACCGTGTCAGCGTAGCTTGGTTCTTTGAAGGCTGTGGCATGTGTGAATATTGTACAACCGGACGCGAAACCCTTTGCCGTACAGTAAAAAATGCTGGCTACTCAGTTGATGGTGGTATGGCAGAACAATGTATCGTAACTGCAGATTATGCCGTTAAGGTTCCAGAAGGTCTCGATCCAGCCCAAGCTTCTTCAATCACTTGTGCCGGTGTTACTACCTACAAGGCTATCAAAGAAGCAAAAGTTGAGCCAGGCCAATGGGTTGTACTCTATGGTGCTGGAGGACTTGGTAACTTAGCTGTTCAATACGCTAAAAAAGTATTCAACGCTCACGTTATAGCAGTAGATATTAACAACGATAAACTTGCTCTAGCTAAAGAAGTCGGTGCTGATATCGTGATTAATGGTCTTGAAGTCGAAGATGTTCCAGGCCTTATCAAAGAAAAAACAAACGGTGGTGCTCACTCAGCTGTCGTAACAGCTGTATCAAAAGTTGCCTTCAACCAAGCAGTTGACTCTGTTCGTGCAGGTGGTCGTGTAGTAGCTGTCGGACTCCCTTCAGAAATGATGGATCTAAGTATCGTTAAAACAGTTCTTGACGGTATTCAGGTCATCGGTTCCCTTGTTGGTACACGTAAAGATTTGGAAGAAGCTTTCCAATTTGGTGCTGAAGGTCTCGTGGTTCCAGTTGTTCAAAAACGGCCCGTCGAAGATGCCATTGCTGTCTTTGATGAAATGGCTGCTGGCACCATCCAAGGTCGCATGGTTCTAGACTTTACTCATTAAGATAGATAATAAATTCCAAAACGAGGTAGGGACAAAAGACCCCACCTCGTTTTTTAGCAATAAAATTTTGACATAGCAATTTATTGAACTTAAAGTTCTTTTTTTTAACGCTCAAGAACACTATTGACAAAACGTCATTTTACTATCCACATTCTTTAAGCATCCAATGGTTGAAGTATAGGGGGCTAGAAATAAGATACCGATTTGGTTCGTCGATTTCTGTACTAGGACTTTTTTATATTAAATTTTTTTACTATTCTCTAGATAAAACCACTAGATGTTGATATATCAACATCTCTAAAACAGCCTTCTCCCTCCACTTTTTAGGATTTATTATAAGTAGTTGATTTTTTGCTGAAAACGGTTTATACTTAAAGAGTCTTAAAGTTTTCTTAAACTACAAGCCAAACATTTTATAAGGAGGAATGACAATAATGAGTATCGGAATCATTATTGCGAGCCACGGTGAATTTGCCGCGGGTATTCATCAGTCAGGATCTATGATCTTTGGTGAACAAGAAAAGGTTCAAGTTGTAACCTTTATGCCAAACGAAGGTCCAGATGACTTATACGCAAAATTCAACAATGCTGTGGCTGCATTTGACGCAGAAGATGAGGTTCTAGTATTGGCTGACCTTTGGAGTGGTTCTCCATTTAACCAAGCTAGCCGCGTAATGGGAGAAAATCCTGAGCGTAAATTTGCCATCATCACAGGACTTAACTTGCCGATGTTAATCCAAGCCTACACCGAACGCCTGATGGACGCTAATGCCGGAGTGGCTAAAGTTGCTGCAAACATCATTAAAGAAGCCAAAGATGGCATCAAGGCCCTTCCAGAAGAGCTAAACCCAGCTGAGGAAGTTGCAACTGCTGCAGCTGCTCCTGTAGCCCAAGCTGCTATTCCAGAAGGAACTGTAATCGGAGACGGTAAATTGAAAATCAATCTTGCTCGTCTTGACACACGTCTTCTTCACGGGCAAGTCGCAACTGCTTGGACACCAGATTCAAAAGCAGACCGTATCATCGTTGCTTCAGATAACGTTGCTAAAGATGACCTTCGTAAAGAATTGATCAAACAAGCAGCTCCAAACGGAGTGAAGGCTAACGTTGTTCCAATCCAAAAATTGATTGAGGTTGCAAAAGACCCTCGTTTTGGTAACACACACGCCCTTATCTTGTTTGAAACACCACAAGATGCTCTTCGAGCTATCGAAGGTGGTGTACCAATCAAGACTCTTAACGTTGGATCAATGGCTCACTCAACTGGTAAAACAATGGTCAACAACGTATTGTCAATGGACAAAGACGACGTTGCTACATTTGAAAAAATGCGTGACCTTGGTGTTGAATTTGACGTACGTAAAGTACCAAACGACACTAAAAAAGATTTGTTTGACTTGATTAGCAAAGCTAACGTTCAATAATTAACATTAAATAGAAAAGGAATAAAACCATGTCAGATATTTCAATCATTTCTGCTATCTTGGTTGTAGTTGTTGCCTTCTTCGCAGGTCTTGAAGGTATCCTCGACCAATTCCAATTCCATCAACCAATCGTAGCATGTACCCTTATCGGGCTTGTAACTGGTAACCTCGAAGCTGGGGTTATGCTTGGTGGATCACTTCAAATGATCGCTCTTGGTTGGGCAAACATCGGAGCTGCTGTAGCTCCTGACGCTGCTCTTGCTTCTGTTGCTGCTGCAATCATCATGATTAAAGGTGGTAACTTTACTACTGAAGGTATCGCAGTCGCAACTGCAACTGCAATCCCTCTTGCCGTAGCTGGACTTTTCTTGACTATGATTGTTCGTACAATCTCAGTTGGTTTGGTTCACACTGCTGACGCTGCTGCTAAAGAAGGAAACATTGCAGCTGTTGAACGTGCTCACTACTTTGCCCTTGTTCTTCAAGGTCTACGTATTGCAATCCCTGCTGCCTTCCTTATCGCTATCCCTGCTTCTGCTGTTCAAGATGCTCTTAAATTGATGCCAGACTGGTTGAACGGTGGTATGGCTGTCGGTGGTGCCATGGTCGTTGCCGTTGGTTACGCTTTGGTTATCAACATGATGGCTACTCGTGAAGTATGGCCATTCTTCGCTATCGGTTTTGCTCTTGCAGCAATCTCTCAATTGACTTTGATTGCCCTTGGTGTCATCGGTGTTGCCCTTGCCTTCATCTACCTCAACCTTTCTAAACAAGGTGGAAACGGTGGCGGAGGAGCTGCAACTTCTAACGATCCAATCGGTGATATCCTAGAAGACTACTAGAAAGGGGAACAATCATGGCTGAAAAAATTCAATTATCAAAATCAGATCGCCAAAAAGTTTGGTGGCGTTCACAATTCCTTCAAGGTTCTTGGAACTACGAACGTATGCAAAACTTGGGTTGGGCTTACTCTTTGATCCCAGCTATCAAGAAACTTTACACTAAAAAAGAAGACCAAGCAGCTGCTCTTGAGCGTCACCTTGAATTCTTCAACACTCACCCATACGTAGCTGCTCCAATCATGGGGGTTACTCTTGCACTTGAAGAAGAACGCGCTAACGGTACTGAAATCGATGACGCTGCTATCCAAGGTGTTAAGATCGGTATGATGGGACCTCTTGCCGGTATCGGTGACCCAGTCTTCTGGTTTACAGTTCGTCCGATCCTTGGTGCCCTTGGTGCTTCACTTGCTGCAACTGGTAACATCGTTGGACCACTTCTCTTCTTCTTTGGATGGAATGCAATCCGTATGTCTTTCCTTTGGTATACACAAGAGTTTGGTTACAAGGCTGGATCTGAAATCACTAAAGACATGTCAGGTGGTATCTTGAAAGACATCACTAAAGGAGCTTCTATCCTTGGTATGTTTATCCTTGCCGTTCTTGTACAACGTTGGGTATCCATCAACTTCACTATCAACCTTCCAGGTAAACAATTATCAGAAGGTGCCTACATCAACTTCCCAGAAGGTCCTGTTACAGGTGGAGAATTGAAGGGTATTCTTGGTCAAGCACTTAGTGGCATGAGCTTGGATAGCGTTCAACCACAAACGCTTCAAGGTCAGTTGAACTCATTGATTCCAGGATTGATGGGACTTCTCCTTACTTTCCTTTGCATGTGGTTGCTTAAGAAAAAAGTATCTCCAATCACAATCATCCTTGCCCTCTTTGCAGTTGGTATCGCAGCTCGTTTCTTCGGTATTATGTAATCTCGGTGAGAACATACAAACAAAAAAGAATCAGGTTTATCACCTGATTCTTTTGGCTCTTTGTCAAATAGTGTTGATGAAGAACCTAATGAAAAAAGAATCCAACAAAAATTGGACTACCTGTCTCCGGTTGAATACCGAAGACGGTAGCCCTAGGGTGTTTTTATTAAATTCTCACTTTTTGGGGTCAGTCCCTAAGCCTGATAGTAGTTTCTTGTTCATACTATTCCCCTTTAGTCATTTACTACTTTGAGTCCTAAACTATTGGCAGCCTCTTCTGCCTTTGATCCCTTAGGTGTATGGATTTCTACATTCTTATTTGAATTTTCTGGGAAGTAAAATAAGTCTGTTATTTCAATTACACTTTCAGGTATTGTGATCGATTTGATTGATGGTGTGTCTGAAAATACCAATTGACCAATTGATTTTGTTCCTTCTGGAAATACAACAGACTCTAGAGAACTTGCTCCTAAAAATGCGTGATCATCAACAGTTTCTAATGATGTTCCTAAATAAATGTACTTCAATGCTTTATCTTGACCAAAAGATGACTCTCCAACATATCTTACTGTATCTGGTAAGACGATTGCTTCACATTTTTCAAGATTTGCCATACCACGCTGTGCAATCGCTATAACAGGTTTACCATTAATGGTTTTTGGTACACGAACAACCTTGTCGTCAGAAGTACAACTATAGATTGCGTATCCTTCTTGCCACTCTTCATATGTGAAGTACTTTTCATCTGTATCCGGGAAGTCTTTGAAGTTCTTCTCTGTTACTTCAGAGTTATTTGTTGTGGTATTTTTTGTTTCTATTGTAGAAGTACTTGTTGTGGTATTTTGTTTTGACTCCTTAGGTCCGCATCCTACTAAACCTGATAAGAGTACTGCTGCACATAAGCCTGATAATAGTTTCTTGTTCATTATTTCTCCTCCTAATATTTTATGAATATATTAATACCTATATGTTATAAGATGTAGATATTCTTGCTAATATCAAATATTTCTATTTAATCTTCCTATAAATATACGCATGTTAATATATTAATATCTTTAAGTATTTATAACTATAGTTCCTTAATTTTCCCAGTAAAAAACGAAAGGCACCACAAGTTATTTATATGTTTTCTTTAAACGATTCATGTACTTCTGTCGCAACTTCTCGCCCGTCTTTAATTGCGGTTGCGATAGATTGAGGACCTAAATATGCATCACCTGTTATTATTTATTTCTATTGTATTCTGATGTTGACCGAAAGTCAAATTTTTACCTTTCATCTAGAACACTAAAGTCTACTTTTGTTCAATTGCTGCAACGACAAGATCACATGGAATAATATGTTCACTACCTGCCACTTCATGCGTTAATCTTCTTCCACTTTCATCTGATTCACCAAGTTCCATTGTAATAACCTTTACACCAGTTACTTTCCCACTCTCATCACGCAATACTTCTTTAATATTCTCTAAGAAATGGAATGTAACACCTTCATTGTGTGCATCTTTGATTTGTAGTATAGCTTCTAGTATATTGTTCATATGGTCATCATCCTTTTGTTTTAGGTTTAGGCGCTTTTAATATAATGGATGTTGGCCTTTTTGTATACACTAAAATAGGGTTGGTGGAAAATTTCCATCAACCCTAAAAATTATAGAACCACACAAAACCCTGACCAGAGATGGTCAGGGTTTTGTATTTCAAAAATTATTCTGTAAATTCTATAGTTACTTTTACTTCAGAATCCATTGAAGAAAATATTGTTTTATAATAATTGATTGCAGATTCTTTAATTTCACTCTTAAATTTATCTAAATACTCTGCTTGTTTATCACTAGAAAGTTGGTTTGTGACCAATTTCCCAGTATCAACATCTTCTGTAGTCCCACTTAATAACTCTCCATGACTATCATATAAATCATAAGGATCATCTTTTGAAAGTTCAACACCAATTACTTCCAATTTTGGAACAATAACCTTATATTCTTTTTCGCTTATTTGTTCAACCTTTACACTACTTTTAATTCCAAATTTAGCGTTATAATTTAAAATTACTAATGCTGCTTTTTTAGAGAACGGCACATCAAACCCAAAAACTTGAGTTGTTTTTGTTTCAGAAATAATTTCATTAATTCCCGCATTCAAAAATACAACTTCATTCACTTTTTCAATACTTTCGATATTAATTGACGATTTGACTTCTGATTTATGTTCCTTAGGTAAGAAAAATAGCACTCCAATAGCTATAATAGCTATTAATACCAGATTCAATAGAACACTAAACTTATTAAATTTCTTCTTTAATATAGACAAGATAAAAAAACCTCACTTTAAATAATCTATCTAAATTTTACACATTCTAAAGAAAACAGTCAATATTTTTTCGTACTATCTTCTAAAATTAATTGTGCCTATTAAAAATGAAATTAGTTTGTTGCATTTGATTATATTTTTTGAACACCAAATCCATTTAAAATTGAGTGCTATTTTGAGCACTAAAAAAGGGCTCTTTGTCAAATAGTGTTGATGAAGAAATTTAGGAAGGGATTAAGCAACTAATTGTTGCTTAATTCCTTTTTGTTTTGGGCCAAACATTTTTGTTATTAAAATAATCCTATTTCTAAAATAGTAATAGTTTCTAAAGCCGTAGGCATTTCTTTTAAGCACTTTTATTTTATTGTTTATTCCTTCAATAGGGCCTTTTGTTCTAGTTGGATACTCACAAGTATTTTGAATATATGGCAAGTAAGTCATAAGAGTCTTTAATACTCTTTTTAAACCAGGAGATAGGTCTAATTGCGTAGCTGCTTCAATCGTTTCCTTGAATTCTATATAATCTCTATCCTGTATACATTCACGAGGTGAATGTACAACCTCATAATCATTTTTTAGAGATGGATTGTTTTCTAAGATATAATCTACGATTCCTTTACTTGTTATGAAGCTTTCAAAAAGCTTATAACGATTATATTTATAGTTCTGAAGTTCATTAGGGTTCTTTAAAATTAACTTCCAATAATGTTTTAACTTTCGATATAATTTAGGATTTTTATAACGATGCTGATTCATGATACGTACCCGAGTTCGATTTAGTTCTCTATTCAAGGCTTGTACAATGTGAAAAGGATCAATGATAATTTTTGCGTTAAGAAACATTTCTTTTATTAATTGAATGTATGGCAAGTACATATCGATGGAGATAGTTTTCACCTTTAATCTAGTCTTAGGCTCAAAACGATAAAAATATTGTTTCAAACTGTAAGATTTTCTATCTCGTACAACATCGACCAACTTGTGTGTAGTGCTATCACAAATAATGAAGCTCATATTACTATCGGAAGATTTAACAGATTTAAATTCATCAAAACACAAATGCTCGGGTAAATCATGTAATGGTTTAATCGTTAATAATCGTGCTGTATCATCTATGATACGTCTAACGGTATGAATTGAAACATTTGTTTCTTTGGCAATATATGTTTCAGATACTGTTTCACTTATTTTTGCCTTAATTTCATTTTTTAATCGTTTCGAGATATGACAGTATTTTTCTACAATTCGACTAGTATCTGCAGTAAATGAAGAACCACATTCTCTACAGAGAAATCTCTGATTTCGTAGATTTAAGTAGGCTGGAAGGCCTGAAACAGAACAGAGAGTGATACGAGAAGTTTTCGTCCCGTTTTTAACTATATTGTTATTTTGGCTAACGCACCCACAAACGGCACAAAATTCTGGTTTATGCGTATATGTAGCTGAATAAAATAAAGATTTTCTATTTTTTAATATCTTCTCTTGAACATTATTATCCCAAATAATGTTTTTATCTTTGATTTGTAGTGTAGCTTCTAGTATATTGTTCATATGGTCATCATTCTTTTGTTTTAGGTTTAGGCGCTTTTAATATAATGGATGTTGGCCTTTTTGTATACACTAAAATAGGGTTGGTGGAAAATTTCCACCAACCCTAAAAATTATAGAAACATTCTTTTTATATCTCATTTATTCTGCCAAGGCACCCATTGGATCCCATGGTGCAAGGACGATTGGTTCTGCTTCATAAGCAGCTCGTTCTTCTGCTGTCAGTAATTCTTTACGGACAACGATTTGGTAAGTATATTCGTCCATCCAAGCATCTGAAGCAACAAAGTAACCATCTGTTCCGACCTTGTCTCCCCATGAGTTTTCAACTTTCCACTTAGTTGATTTACCATTTTCATCCAAATCAACACCTGTCAAGACCATAGCGTGGGTCATCAAGCTTTCGCTGTAGTCCAAACGTCCAGCCTTGTCTTGAGTGAGTTGAATATCCATACTTGATTCAAAATCATAGACATCTGTCGCAAGGATTCCTGCTTTACGGTTGCTGAGCTGGCCGACATCTGAACCAAACCAAACAGTTTCTCCTATTTGCATTTGGGCAATGGCCAATTCCTTCAAGCGTTCCATCGGTACGTTAATGTAGCGAACTGCACGGCTACCAACAACATTTCCCAACATCTCAACTGTATAGGATTTGCCATATGGTTTATCAGCAGTTGGAGCATTGATCACAGAAACATAGTCTTCTAGTGGAAGGTCAACATATTTCTTGTAAAACTCTTGTGGAGTGATGCCTTTTTCGCTTTGGTAGTTGTCATCCTTATCGCGATAAGCAAAGTTAAATTGACGTGGTGGGAGCCCCAATGACATAGCAAGGAAGTTAAAGATTTCTTGCAAGAGGTCTTCTTTCTTGGCTTGAACAGTTGCTTGGTCAGCGCCAGAAGCCAAGAGGTCACGCAAGATTTGAGCATCTTGACGAAGCAATTTGTTAAGGATTGCATTGAGCTCACGGCTACTACTAGATGAAACAGACTCTGGATAAACAGACTTAGGAACGACACCGTATTTCTCAAAGAGAGAAACTACCATATCCCACTGACCACCATCTTGTTGTGGAGTTTGGAGTAGGAAGCTAACCTTGCGGCTTGTCAATTCTTGGTCAGCAGTCGCAATGACTTGCTCTAAGAACCAGTTGGATTTCTCGTACTTGTCCCAGAAGAAGGTGTGGGCTTGTGACAACTCAAAGTTTTCCAGTTTGTATTGAGAGATGAGTTTGTGGCGGAAGGTGTTGAGAGCTGCGAACATCCAGCAACGACCAGAGGCCTTCTGGTTAGTCACCTTGTCCTTGGTCAAATCCAATGAGAAAACAGGGGTGTTGTCAACATGGCTTTGACGACGTTCTAGGGCTGCAAAAATTCCGTTGTGGCTTGCAGCATTTTCAATCGCTTGGTATTTGACATTTGCTTCATAGTTAGCAAATAATTTATCTGTAAATGATTCTTGAATCGCGTTCATAGATTCCTCCTTTTTTCTTACTGTCTATTATAACGCTTTTCACAAAGGAAGCAACCAAAAACTGAAAAAGGTAGGGATATTTCCCCTACCTTTTCCGATTATCCAGTATATTGAACACTTTCAAGCAAGCCTTCTAGTTCTTCCTTGGTTAAACGACGCCATTCCCCACGTTTCAAATTCTCATCCAAGGTCAACGTTCCCATGGTCAGACGTTGCAAGTCCACAACTTCCTTGCCACAGTAGGCCACCATCCGTTTGACCTGGTGGAATTTCCCTTCTGCAATGGTCACTCGAACCAAGCTTTCTTCCTTTTCCGTATCAATCGACACAAGCTCCAGCTTGGCAGGCTGACAGGTAAAGTCCTTGAGCGGAATTCCTTGCGCAAATGCCTCAACATCTGCATCTGTCATGATTCCCTTGACCTGCGCCAGATAGGTCTTATCCACATGGCGTTTAGGCGAAAGGAGAGCATGAGCCAGCTTGCCATCATTGGTTAAGAGCAAGAGTCCATGCGTATCGATATCCAAGCGCCCTACCGGGAAAACTTCCTTGGCACGTGCATAGTCATCCAACAAATCCAAAACAGTCTTGTGTTTAGGATCTTCAGTCGCTGAGATAACGCCCTGGGGCTTGTTCATCATATAGTAAACAAACTCCTCGTAGTCTAGCTTTTGTCCGTCAAAACAAATCTCGTCTGTCTCTTCATCAATTTGTAGCTTGGCAGATTTTTCTTTCTCGCCATTGACCGTCACGCGCCCAGCCTTTAGAAAGTTTTTTACCTCGGTCCGACTCCCGACAGCACAGGCAACTAAAAATTTATCTAATCTCATAGGGCTATTATATCATGAAAAAACATAGAATTAGAACAAAAAAAGCCGCCTGATTGGGCGACTTAATTTTTTTATAGGGAGATTATTATGAAAAAGTTTTAGGAGTATAAGTTAAGGTCTTCTTAACTTATGAGATAAGTATACAGCTCCTATCTTAAAGTTTCCTTAAGTATTTTTAAATGTGAGATTTTTCCATTTTTCTCGCCAGTTTTTCTTAGATAAACGCTGTTGATAAAGCTTCATCCGGTCGTCATTTTCTAAAAAATGGGGAGTTGGAGAAACCTGAAAGTTCAAAATATCCTCCAAACCATAAGGCGCAAAGAGCTCTAAAGTTGCGTCAACTTGCAAGCGAAGTCCTATCGCCGTACAACGTTCGGGATATTTACTCATAGCGTCACAGGAATTCACATACGGTTCCGTATGGGGACTATGCTGATGCATATAGGCTTGATTTTTCAACTCCCATTGATACTGGGGAAAATCCTCTCTCAACTTACTTTCTATAGCCAGCGTTTCTTCATAACTCACCTCTGGGTCAAAGAAAATGACGTCCACATCCGTTTCACGGTCAAAAGCTGGTTTATCTGACAAGAGATTCCAGATAAAATTTCGAACCGAACCAGCTGCTAACCAGGAATCTTTCAACTCCAAGTCACGAATGATAGTCAGAATAGCCATCATATCAGGATTTTCTCTGAAAGAGTCTAAAATATCAGCCTTATTTTTCAATGTATTCATACCCCAAATGCTCATAAGCCTTGGCTGTCGCGACCCGTCCTGAACGAGTTCGCATGATAAATCCTTTCTGGATCAGGTAAGGTTCGTACATATCCTCAACCGTCTCACGCTCTTCAGCGATATTAACCGAAAGAGTTCCTAGACCGACAGGACCCCCACCGTACATCTCAATCATGGTGCGAAGGATTTTCTGGTCTACATAGTCCAAACCTTCATGGTCTACATCCAGCATAGTCAAGGCCTTATCCGTAATCACATCATCAATCAAGCCATCGCCCATAATCTGCGCAAAATCACGCACGCGCTTGAGGAGACGATTGGCGATACGAGGAGTTCCACGACTGCGTAAAGCTAACTCGGAAGCCGCCTCATGAGTGATTTCCATCTCAAAGATATCTGCCGTCCGCTCGACAATCTCTGTCAAGTCAGCATGTTCGTAATATTCCATGTGACCTGTAATCCCAAAACGGGCACGAAGAGGATTGGACAGCATCCCAGCTCGTGTCGTTGCCCCAATCAAGGTAAAAGGTGGCAAATCTAGATGGACACTACGGCTAGCTTCTCCTGCACCAATCATGATGTCAATGTAGAAGTCTTCCATGGCACTGTAAAGGACCTCTTCTACCGACATGGGCAAGCGATGAATCTCATCAATAAAAAGAACATCTCCTGGCTCCAAGTCATTCAAAATCGCTACCAAATCACCTGCTTTTTCGATGACAGGACCAGACGTCTGCTTAAGATTGACTCCCAATTCATTGGCAATGACAAAAGCCATGGTTGTTTTCCCGAGACCTGGAGGGCCAAACAAAAGAACATGATCTAGCGCCTCATCACGCATTTTTGCTGCCTCGATAAAGATTTGAAGCTGATCCTTGACCTTGTCTTGTCCGATATATTCACGTAAATATTGGGGACGGAGGGTACGCTCTACCAACTCCTCATCACCCATGATTTCATTATCTAAAATTCTACTCATGTTCCTA
Source organism: Streptococcus sp. HMSC062D07 (assembly GCF_001814215.1). NCBI lineage: Bacteria > Bacillati > Bacillota > Bacilli > Lactobacillales > Streptococcaceae > Streptococcus > Streptococcus sp. HMSC062D07. The sequence continues at coordinate 136,251 of NZ_KV815334.1, read as the reverse complement.
TTATAGCAAAAATCCAGCCTACAAACAAAAAAGCCACCTGATTTGGTGGCTTCTTTAGGGAGATTATTATGAAAAAGGAAAAATAAAATCTTATTAAATCAATGCTTTTGGAGGATGCCCCCTCCAACTCCCCGACCTCTGGACAAGGTCTATTTTTTTTGAAAAAATTTAAAAAAACTTCATCAAAACGCTTGACTTTCTCGGTATACCGTGATATAATATAATCAAGATAAGGAAAGGAGGTGAGGAAGTTGAACAAAGAAGATTGGCTTAGGTTACTTGAAAAGGCAATAGACAATATTCCTGAAACAGTAACTGCTATCGCAAGTCTGGTGACTGCAATAACAGTCGCAAGGCAAAATAAAAAGCGTAAACCCGAATCCCGCAAAAGAAAAAGGTAAACGCTAAGAGGTAGGGGCGAAAGCCCCTCACACCTCTATTTTATCAAATGAAAAGAGGAAAAGCAATGGTTAGTGCAATAGCTATTTTTAT
>NZ_KV815334.1:116250-135659 GCF_001814215.1 Streptococcus sp. HMSC062D07 | reverse complement strand
CAAATAATATGAGAAAAGTTATTCAAGAATTATTAGACGGTTCGATGTCTACATCTGCAATTTCGCAAGGTGCTGGAGTTCCTTGGACTACTGTTTCTGACCTTAGAAAAGGAAAAACAAGCATGGATAAAATGGCCCTTCTCACAGCAGAAAAGCTCTATGAATTTGCTACAGCTGACAAGCAGTGATTTCGGTCACTGCTTTTATTATTGCCAAACAAAAAAACCGCTAGCGATTGCCAGCGGTCTAGTGTAATTAAATTTTGAAAGCCTTTCTATGCTTTATTTCTATTTCGTTGTGATGAGACCATCAGGTAATACAGTAAGCGCTGGTTTGTCTGAACGACTGCCATCCTCGTTGACGTAGTACCAGCCACCTTCGACTTGGACAAGTTCTTTTGAAGACATTGCGCCATTCTCTTCTTTGAGATGGTATAGTTTATCCTTGTATTGAACCCAACCAGTGACCATAGCTCCTTCTGTATCGAAGTAATACCATTTCCCATTGATTTTCTTCCAGCCAGTGGCCATGGCTCCTGAAGGATCTAAATAGTACCATTTGCCATCTGAATGCTTTTTCCACTTGTCTTCAAGCAGATATCCCGAACCATCAAAATAATACCAGGTTTCATCGATTTTTTCAAACTTCTCTTTTGGATAAGAGCCGTCAGGGTATTCATACCACCATCCAGTATCATTTTTTTTCCATTTGGGTTTAGCTTCTTCATCATCTAGTAAAACAATGTTCTTATCGTACGGATTTGAAGAGTATTGCCACCAACGGATTCCGTCCATACTTGGGAAATATTCAAAGTCAGCGTTACCATCGTTTAAACCATACCCAGCAATCCAAAGGCTGTTTGGGAATTTCGCAAGAATCTGCTCATAATAAATATTATTAAGCGTGAATGGCTTGTAGCTGTAATAGATTGGCTCGTAGCCATTTTCTTTGAGGATTTCCATGAAGCGAATACAAGCATCTGTATTTAATTGTTTATCTCCACTAGCGTGATCTTCGTAGTCAAGACACAAGTATTTTACTTTTTGAGGTACATTATCAAGGAAGTAGCGTGCCTCTCGCTCAGCTTCTTCGATGTCACCACCAAACCAAGCAAAATGATAGAATCCAACTGGTGTGGATTGCTCAACTTGAGCAGACAGGCAAGGGTTTAGGTAATTTGTACTTTCAGAAACTTTGATAATAGTATTCTGTGTACCCATATCCTCCAAAATACCTGTAATATCGTATCCATTGTGGCTAGATACGTCGATGAATAAGTCATTTTTCTTCATTGTTTTCTCCTAATCTTCGCTTGGTTCTTTATAGTCAAGAGCACGTTTGCTATCAGAAATTCCTGATGTTGTTGGGTCTGGAATGATATTTAAGATATTTACAATCGTCAACCCCACAAGATAAGGGTTTGCAAAGAATTTGCCAAGCAAGTCTAAAATGACTCCCCAACTGACCAAGTCCTCCAGTTTAAGATTGAAATATGCGAGAATTGGCAAAGCTAGTGCGAATGCCACTCGCAATAAAAATGTTTTGTTTTTTAAGTTAAAACGTACTTTCCAGTTAATCATGTTTATTCTCCTTTGTTTTTATCATCATCCTTTTCGATCAATCGTTGAAATGCTTTCAGGATCGGCTGAAAAAGAGTGATATTCCCTTTTAGTTTGCGGTAATTTTCAATGAGTGATTGAAAAGTAAATGCGATGTATCCGAGATAGATCGAGTACAAGAATGCGAAACCTGTCCTTTCAGGCAAGAGTACGGACATCGGAATAAGAATCATCAGCAAGAGGACTCCTAAAACCTTACGAAGGAGTCCATTAATGCCGATTTTGCTCTTATACTCGATGTCAGGGTTTGCGATAGCAGCAATTGTCCCTGTCAAGAAATCAATGATTTCCATTGAGACAATCAAAGCTAGAGCGTACAAGACCAGTCCATCTTCGGTCTGGACGACGCTACGAAAAAAATTGAAAAATTCGATTTGCATATATCCCCTTTCTTATCGTGCAACTGGTTGAGTTTCTAGTTCACTAGATAGTTTCTCTGGTTTAGGTTCTGTCCACTTCCAAACGGCCAGCTTACCGTTCTGTGATAAACTGCCTTCTAGCTCTGCTAGATTTTCACCATTGAATGTAAATTCTTGGTTAACTTGGACAAGAACACGTTGCCCTTCTCCGAATTTTGGAGTATGTGAAGGGTTTGAAACCGTGAAGATTTCGTAAGACTTGTAAGTCTTTCCGACTTGCCCTTCTTCAATCAACTCAAGGCCACGAGCGTAAAGCGTTGGATCGAGTGGGTTTTCTGTATTTGTGACTGCTGCAAGAACTGCCCAATCAGCAATCGATTTTGTTTCTGCAATTTTAGCATCTTTCTGTTCAAGTTTCGCTTCATATTCTTGAGCCTGAGTATGCAAATCTTCCTGCAACTTCTTCACACCTTCAGCAGGATTTAGTTCAGTAGCAACCTGACCAAGAACTGCCTCAATCAGAACCTCGTCTGACTCGTTCACACGGTCGCCAATGAGAATGCGGTCAAATGCCGTATAAGGCGCTTCTTGTCGAATTGCTACAAATGTTCTGTTGCTATCCTGAAGATATTTATTAACTACTTTAAATCCCATATGTTATTCTTCCTCCTGTGGTTTATCTAATTCATCTGCCACTTTGTCAAATAGAGCTTTTAACTCTTCGTTTGACTGCAAGACTTTGTTGATTTTTTCAAGTTGACTGTGAGCTTCTTTAAATTGTTCCCGTGCTTCATCACGTTCAGCAAGACTGAAAGCCTCATCGATTGTCTTATTTGTTAGTTGAATACCAAGATTTTGAATTACTTTTTCTGATATGTTCATGTTCTACCTTTCTATTTAACGCCATTTTGGATAATATCCACGACTATAATTGCCAGCTACTGCTCCAAGGTTTCTAAAATTGTCATAGATATCATCAAGGACTTTGCTTAAAGAAACGCCTTTCAAAACAATTTCCTCAACCCCAGTTATTTGACGATTTATAGCATTGATTGACAAAGATGTTACTCCATACTGACCGCTCTGCATAAAATCCATTGTCTGTCCATAAAATGTTATAGCTGTTTCAACATTAGCACCTGTCCTACCATTCCAAATTTGAATACCTGCAGAGGTATTATCCATTTTTTGCAAACCATTTCGGTTGCTCAGTAGAGCCGTGTAAGTACCGTTAACTCCATTGATGGTACCTGCGCCAAAAGTGAGATACTGCAGCGGTCTTCCTAGAAATCTGTTTTTAATACCTACACCATGCCCGTTCATCTCTAACCAACCTGTCTGCAAATCAAAAGTTGTGTTCCCGTTGATAGACGAAATACGCCCACCTCGAACATGCTCGCCTGTGATGTCGATGGATTGGACCTGAGTAATCGTCGCTCTTTGAGCAAATAACTCATTGATAAATGCCTGTTGTGATACAAGTTTTTTAATGAAGGCCGTGTCAAATTTAACCTTTTCAGCCGTTACTGCTTCAGCTCCCAAAATAGTAGTAGTAACTGAACCAGCTTCAAAGTTAGCGGTCTTGAGTTTATCGATCATTGCCGACTTGATGACCGCATTGTCAATTAAGGTCTCGCCTGAGATATGCGTAGCTTTACCGACAATGCGGTTGTTACCGTTAGCTCCTACGTTGATACCAGCGATGATATCTCCTGCGCTATTCAAAGCCTTGATAGCAAAGCTATCTTGTAGCAAGGACATAGTCACTCGGTTATACTCACTGTTATAGTCAGTGCTATCTACAAATTCTTCAGGAATTATGCGCTTATCGATAACCATTGGCTTATGAATAACGATGTTTCCTGGACTCGTAAGAGTAAATCTGATTGAGTACTCGTTCAGCTCGCCAGTCCTTGGGATGTCTAAATAACCTGTAAATACCTGGTTACCTGTTTTGGTAAGTGTAATTTGAGAGTTGTAGTACATTCCCAAACTTGTTGTGTTATCTAGCAACTGAATCAAAACTCTACCGTCTCGTGGTACCTTGTCAACTGCAATCTCAATACGATAACCAAGGCTTTCTCCTTGTTTAATAAATTTCTTTGTTAAAGGGAACCGAACTCCCAGCCAGCCAGACATGGAGTCAGTATAGTTAATTCTTATGCCATCATGGTCACCAAAACCAACACGACTCAAATGTTTATCTGTTGCAACTGATGAAATGTATTTAGGGATTTTAGTCGGAGCGTAAAACAGATTTGTCAGATTACTAAATCTCTTGCCTACTTCGACCTCAAATAATTCTGAGGTCAAGGCCATACGGGCAATGTTTGAAGCAACATTTGAGTCTGTCCTTCCCAAAATGCGTTCATAAATCAGTGAGGTTTCTTTGATTTGCTGGAAATCCAACCTATCTACCTTGTCAGCAATCTGACTAGATAGTTTTGTGAATTGACCGTCTACTGATTGTTTATACTCTGCTAACTTAGACTTGTTGTCTTGTGTTATGGCTTCGAGTCGTTGACGTGTCCCCTCTGCATCTTCGACATAGGTCCTTTTGGAAACATAGTTACTAGCCAGAACCTCCCTGATTTCTGTCAGTTTATTCTCAGCTTCTTCTCGTGAATAACGCTTCAGCTCATCTGACAACTTCTCACGTTCTTTCTGAGTCGAGGTTTTAAATGCATTTAAATCCTTAGCGTTGTCAGCAGCAATTCGTTTCGCTTCCTCGACGAGATCAGCATTTGCTCCAGCTTTTTGTAAAGCTTCCTCTGCTTTAGCTTTAGCTTCTTCAAAACCTGATGGGTTGAACTCTTGGAACCGTCTGTTGATTTCGTCAGAAAGTTTTTTCTTGTTTTCTTCAGCTTTGGCTTTGATTAGTTCGATACCGTCTTCGACTTCTTTTTTCAGTTGGCTTGATTGTTGTTCAAAAGCTAAATCAGCATTTCTAGCAGCTCTTTCAATTGCAATTTCTTGGGCCGAGTAGGTTGCTCCAAGGATTGCATTTGTTACATCAGAAAGACCATTCGATACTCCTGAACCTCCAAAACTAGCCTTGTCGTCAAACTCTAAAGAAATGTATTCTTCTTTTAGTCCATCGTACTCGTAAGCAACAGCTTTTTTGAAAATATCAACATTATGCTTTAAGCTCTTGAGATTGACTGTGTCCCCTAAATGGACGATTTGTCCATCTAATTCATAAGCTTCAAGCTTGATTGAGTCAGAGACCTTGTCGATGTCTTCATTTGTGAATTTAGCCTGTGCCCACTTTTTCAACTCTTCAACAGTTTTGGCATTGTTATTTTCATACTCTTTTTCGTTAATGTACGGATATGAATTGATTAGTGGACTATCGACAGTAACCTTGATAGTCGTTTCTGTTTCAGCACCTTCAGGTTTAAAAGTCGATTTAGCATGGATTCTTGTGACAACATTCTGACTGTTTTTGGTGCGTTGGAAGTCCTTCAGATTTTTATGCGTTGTAATTACAACACCACGATTCTCACCACGACTCTTTTTAATCGTTAGTGAGAAGTTATCACGCACTAATTCACCTTCCCAAGTGCCAACGATACTATGTTTACCATCCAGCAGTACAGAATAGATATTCTCTGTTTCTGTCATGTTGAATGTTCTGCGTTCTTGAATATCGCTTGTAAATGAGAAATCCCCTAAATCAGTTTTGGCATTTTGAACCATTTGAGAAAGTGCGATTGAACAAGTTTGATTTGCAACCTGAACAGGCTTCACAGAACGTTGCATGATGTCGTCTGTGATGTGATATGCCGTGATTTCGAGTTGGTCATTGTTTTCAACGGGTTTCTTGATACGGAATAACTGAGGTCCTAAGACGGGTGTAGGACATTTTATCAGCATATCCTCTTTTATTTGTTTGTAAATCCCAGTGTCAGAAATAGGGTATTTTACAGTAAGAACAAAGTCGCCATTCATCGATTCTTTGATAATCGCAGATGTTGCTTCATGAAGTGGCTCACCGTTCCAACGAACAGTTCTTACATTTCTATCAAGTAAATAAAGCAATTATGCCCACCCCCAAACTGTTTCGATTTCAATCGATTGAATACCAGGACCTAAAATAACCCCAACATTCTTCACTTTCGCTGGATCAACTGTGATAAAATCCCCTGACCATTTAACTGGCTTTCCTGTTGTGGTCTTAAAGCTTGGATTGTCTGGATTGTTGACCATTACAAGTGACTCTGTGAGGTTTTCAAGTCTGATGACTTGTCCAGCAATCGTAAACGAAGTTTCAGTAGTGCTCTGGCCAATGATTGTGATTTTCGGAAAGGCAAGCGCAGAACCCTGGACAGATAGCGTTCCACTTCTTGTTAAAGTCTGAGTGTCGCTCGTCTTAAAGAATTTTGTAGGATGACAAATGAATGTCACTTTGGTCATATGAAGACCAGGTTGCACTTCTTCAAGATCGGTTGCATTGGCTTTGTAGCACCACAAACGAGTTGTTTTAACACGTTCACTTTCTAACCAGAACTTCTCACGGATAAACAGGCTCATGAATTGATTCATCTGTTCTTCAGTCGGTTTCACAAGATAGATTGAGTAAGTCTTCTTTACTAGACCTCTGTGCTTATTTGTTTGCACGATTGCTCCACTAATCCCACCGTGCTCCAAAAGAGCCGTCTTGCTCTCTCCAAGGGAGATTGAAGGAGAGTCGTGGACAATAGCTTTGAAAGGAAAAGACGATGTTCTAACACCGTCAATTATAAGTTCATTATACTTTACCATGCAACTCCTCCTCTCAATTGGTTCCTACGTTGGATTTCATTTGCAATCCGTTGAGCAACCTCATCAGCAATTCTAGTAATGTCTGCTTCTTCTCTGACAACATTGCCAGTAATGGTGATGTTGATGTTTGTTGGACTATCTCCCATCGTCTGAGCAATCCCACGACCAATAGCGCCAAGAGTCTTGTCGTTCAGTGGTAATACTGCTTCATTTCCGGCTTCTCCACCAACCATAAGGTTATTACCATTTGCACCAAAGATGGTTGGTTTTGTCATGATACCACCCTTGGCATACCACTCAATACTGATACTTGGCACACCTTTGCTCAACCAATCCAATGGATTCGCTGAACCACTTACTGAAAAGTGGGGTAGTGGGATATGTGGCCAACTAACACTGAAGTTAAAAAGACCTTTAATCGTACTGATAGCTGAACTTACAAGGTCTTTAGCTCCGTTGATGGCATTCCCAATCGAATTCTTGATTCCTGTCCAAACATTTGAAACAGTGTTTGAAATACCATTTAGTACATTTGAAATTGTACTTGAAATTCCATTCCATACATTTGAAATTGTACTTGAAATGGCATTTATCGTATTTGAAATGTACGATTGGATGGCTGTGAATATGGTCTGAACAACATTTTGGATAGCATTCCAGATAGTCGAGAACACTCCCTTGATTGTTTCCCATGCTCCTGACCAGTCACCTGTGATGATCTGCATGACTGCTTTAATGATACCTAAGACAACATTAATTGCAGTTTCAACTACAGTCTTGATGACTTCCCAAGCGGTCGTGATGACTAGTTGGATATTCGCCCATGCGCCCTCGATTAATGGACCTAAGAAAGTCATGACTGCATCAATTACGGTTTGGATAGCATTCCAGACTGTTTCTGCACTAGATCGTATAAGCTCTTGATTTTCTGTCCACCAAGCAACAACCGTTCCAAAGATACTCATGACAAAATTAGAAATCTCTGATACGACTGCATTGATAACTTCAAGAATCGCATTCCAAACGGTCGTGACCACATCTCGAAAACCTTCGTTAGTTTCCCAAAGGTATTTCACAATTGCAACAATCGCTGTTATAGCTACCACTACTCCTGCAATAATCCCAATGATTGGTAATGCCGCTGCAATCATAGCTCCGAATGAAGAGATAAACACGGCTTGCAGGGTTAAGAATATGGGGGCTAAGGCTCCCACAATTGTCAAAACAACCCCTAAGATGACAATGAAATCTTTTACTGGATCAGGTAAGGAATTGAACAGCTCGGCCACACCTTTCACAATCGTTGCCAAGGTTTGGAAAACAGGGATCATCATTTCCAGAAGAGGTTGACCAATAGCAGATAATGCATTGGTTCCAGCTTGTTTCAGATTCCCCATCACGTTTTCTAATCCGTCTGATTCTCTTGCCGCCTGTCCAAGAGCTCCTGAGAGTTTATTTCCGTCTTCGACCATCTGAAGCAATGTTAATTGCTTCTGCGCTTCGCTCAAGTCCTTGAATGACTTTCCGTACAATTTATTTGCAGCGGCATTCCTGGTCGTTTCTGTTGCAGAAATGCCAAGAGAGGCATCGTTAGCAAAGTTTCCCTTCAAAAAAGATTGTAAGCTCTCTGTTACGCTCTCAATAGATTTGTCATAGAAGGCTGCACCGTCTGCTGCTGCCCTAGTTGCACGAGAAGTAAGATCCAAAGCTTCTGCTGTATCCAATCCTGAAGTTTTGGCAAATGAAGCCATCTGAGTGAATGATCCTTGCAATCGCTCTGGGACAATATCCATTTCCTGACCAATAGCATTCAACGATTCTCTTGCTTGGATTTCCATATCTCCGAAAACGGTAGTAAATTGAGCATTACTAGCTTGCATTTGAGCAGCTGCTTCTAACGCTTCTTTTCCTACTTCCACAAGCTTTTCAGAAATAGCGCTCAACTTCTCACTAAACTGTTGAAGTAATTCTGCTCTTAAATTTCTTGAGATTTCACTTAAACTTTCTTGAGTGCTATCAGCAGCAGTCTTTGTTCCCTTCATCTCATCATTGAGATGATTAAAAGCTGTCTTAGCCTGATTTAGCTCAGCTTCCATCTTGTTGGCTTGTGTGGAGTTCTCACCAAATTCTTTTTTAGTGATTTCCAATTGCTGTTCTAGATTTGAAATCTGTTTACTTACAATCTCAGACTGGGCGCCAATCTTTTTCTGGGCAAGAGCATTTCTCTCAGCTTCGCTAGCATTTGAACCCAAAGCACTTTCTTGCAATTTGAATGAACTTGTCACCTTACTCATCTCTGAAGCAAGTTGACTCTGTTCATTCTGCAATTCTTTCAGTTGCGTTTGGTTGCTTTTAGTTGCATTTCCATTCTCAGCAAGTACCTGATTTACGTTTGCTAGTTTTCCTTCATAGCCCTTCAGGACATTTTGGGTTACTTCGACTTCACGTTGAAAAGCACGGTACTGATCAGCGCCGATATTCCCATTTTTGAACTGCTGTTCCACCTGAGACTGAGCTTGCCTCAAGGTTTCCAATTTCTCCTTGGTCGTCGCAACTTGCTTTTGCAGAACTTCTTGCTTCTGAGTCAAAAGCGTTACGTTCCCTGTATCAAACTTCAAGGCTTTGTCAATCTGTCTCAACTCCTGACTTGCATCTGTTGCAGCCTTATTGACATTCTTGAGCGCCTTCTGTAAGGGTTGCGTGTCGCCATCGATTTCAATTTTGATACCTTTGATATTTCCTGCCATATTTCCTCCTTTCTCAAAAAAATAGAAAAGCACTGAGAGAACTTCTACGACTGATAATGCAGTCAGGACAAGGAACTTGACCTCAGAATCACTCTCTCAGCACTCATTTTTTATTTAAAAACTGTCAAAATCAGCTTGCGTGGCTTTCCGTTCGCCACCCTTATCCTCGCTCCGCAGATTTACATAATCCGTTTGATAATCCAGAGCCATTCCGATTGAAATATGCTTTAAATCATCAATAGACAGACCAGTTTCTTTACAGCAGGATAAGTAGGACTCTACTGTAAAGATTTCTTCGCTAGCTGATTCTGAGTCATCTGGTGCTTTTTTGTCGTCATGCTTGCATTCAGCATTTCCATCAGCACAGGACCAACTTCCTGGATCGGAAATACTTCCATTTCCATGAAGAATTGTTCATAAGGCTTGATATGAGGATTTGCAGATTTAGCAAAGGTCCAAAAAAGACGGTTGAAAAAGGTCATGTCAAAATCTGACAACATCGAAATATCAATATTAGTCGCTGTCAACTCCTTGTCGGTTTCAAGCTTGTTCAATTCATTCATGAATGATTGATTTTTCAACATCGAGAACAAATCTTGAAAATAATCTTTTCCAAATTGTTGCTTGTAGGCAATAGGGGTATAGCCGTTGGTCCCTAACTCATACTCCTGATCACCAACCAAAACGATTTTGCGCATAGATTTCCCCCTTAACCTGTCACTGCAGTAGGTTCATACACTTTCTTAAACCAGTTGTCATAGATTTCCTTACTATCAGCTGATGTGATAGAACGTTTAACAACTGAATCAAGAGGACGAGGACTTGCTTTAAAGCCAAGTTCACGCTCATTGACATTTGTACCGTTCTTGGTTTTTGAGCCATTTCCTGGACGGCTCGCTGAACAATAGTAAAGAACATGACGTGTTTTGTTCTTGTCCCCTGAAAATTCAAACATCAAGGCAAATGATGTGAATTCTGCATCAGCTTTTTCAGTCAAAACACCCGTCTGAGCATCTTTGATTTCACCCAAAATCTTAGTCGCAAACATTTCAATAATGTGAGAGATTTTGAATTTCCCTTCATATCCTTCATTTGAATTCATGAAGTGATAATCGATATCATCTGCTTTGATTGGTGTTGATTCACCCTTTGGATCCAATGTCAATTCCATTGCCCCAGGAAAGCGGAAAATTTCATCGTAAGCAATCACTCCATCTGCACCAATTGATTTGATTGGCGCAACGTGAACATTTTTTAAACCAAAGGTTACTTTGTTTTCTTGAGTCATGTCATTCCTCCTTAGTATAGATAGACTGTATAAGACTTGACATAGAGTCTTTCAGTCTCGATAAATGTTTCTTCTTGAACATCGAAAAAGAGCTCGTGGGTTGTCCACAGCTCTTCCAGACGTTCTTCCAAATCTTCATCCTTACTCTCAAAAGCCAGCTCAACTGTCACGCTCTTAATCTGATGATTAACCGTGTTGTCAGCTGCATTGATGGCTGGACTTGATTCATAATAGACCAGGTAAGGTAGGTCAGGAGCGTTCCCAGTTTTAAACGCTCGATAAGTGACAGGCAAGCTTGCCTGTCCCAAAATAACAGCAAAGTCTGATAGCTTCATTTCCCAATCTCCTTGATACGCTTCTCAAAGTTCTGAATTGCTTTTTCTTCAGCTGGCTTGATGTGGACGATACCAGCGACACGACCACCATTTCTTGAAAGGTGTCCGTTCTCAAGTATGTGAGTAAGACTTGCGACTGCGTTGAAGACAACAAAAGAGCCATTGGCCAACTTCTTCTTTTTCCAACTTCTACGATACTTTCCGTATCGTTTCGGACTTGTCTCTTTCAACTCATCCACAGTCTCATCAGCCACTTGCTCTGCAATCTTATCCACTTCTTCAGTAACCTCATCTGAGTAAGCCGCAAGCTCTTTCGCTATCAAATCAGCAAGGTCAATACTCATTTCAAGACCTCTGACAAAGTCAACTCTAAAATTTCAGAATCGATAGGATAGGTTTTTAAGATGCGATATTGCTTGCCTTCGAATTTCGCAAACTCCTGATTCTCATACTCAAAATTTCGAATCTCAACGACCAAGCTCGGTTTTAGCCCTGCTTGATTCGCCTGATAAAATTCAGAGCGAGTGACCCTCTTTTTGCGACATAGGAGAGTAGCTTCAACATCTTCAGAGATTGGTTGGAGTAGTTTATCCTTACCTGTTACTTTCTTAGAGATCAGCGTGATTTCATGATTCCACATTCTTGACCTCTTTCTTTGATGCTATCTGTAAATTATGCAGTCGCCACTGAAGGTGACGTGGCATGTCCACCCCACCCTCATAGCGATAAGCAGCATAGTCAACAATAAACATTTCATGGTCAGCACGCTCACCGACAAGCTCGATACCGAGGTTATCGGTCAATTCAGTGATGACACTTGAAATGATTTTTTTTAACGGCTTGTCTCTCAAGTTGGTTGAAATCCCCAGCTTGAGCTTCAGCAATTCCAAAAGCTGACCTTCGTTCATGTTTACTCCTCAACTTCCTTAGCAGGCTCTTCAGCAGTTTCCTCAACTGTTTCTTCCTGCTCAACTGCGGGCTCTTCCTTCACTTCTTCTGTTTTAGACGCTGGTTTCTTAGGCTCATCCTCTCCCAAAACTTCAAGGAAGATAGACCCAGCAGTGTTGGCACCAGTCAAAAGGCCATTGGTAAAGCTATCTGTTGGCTCATATCCATCACGAGGAAAGATATCGCCAACAGCATAGTCATGATTTTCAGGATCGGCCAAGTCCTTGAAAGGACGGATTACTTTATAGCTCATACGCTACCTCCTTAAGCTACAACATCAGTGTAGGTTCCGAATACCCCAGCATCTTCATCAGTCTTCTTGATGTCAAAACGTAGGTATGATGCAAGGTTTTTACCAAATTTGTGATTGTCTTCCCAATTCACGCTCAATTCCATACGGTCAAACAATGTAAGGAAGTATTCAACATCTCCGATAAAATACTTCATTTCCCCTTCTTGACCCAAAAGAGTGTCATCAACAGGGTAGATAGTTTTTCCAGAGAATGAATAGCCTGTTGGTGAAGTGATGTCAGGTTGAAGCATGTAGCGGCCGTCCTTGTCCTTAACTTTATCCAATGCGTTGAACATAGAGTCAGTAACAACAAGAGATTTTTTATAAACAGATGAAATCTTAGTATTCAAAATATCTTTAAGTCCATCATAACCGCTAGCATTTACAACTTTTGCAGTTTTCAAAACATCCGCAACGATTGCCAATTTTGTTTGTTCGTCCTGATCTTGAATATCTTCTTGCATGATTCCAATAAGGTCATATTGTGCATCTTCAATCGCCTCACGAGAGATAGGAAGTTCCCCACGGTAAGTCTTAATTTTATAATCAACTTCAGTGATTTTTGTTTTTCCTAATTCTGGATTTTCTTCAAGTTCACCAACCTCTGTCATCTTACGATTTGATTTCTTCATGACTGGGTAAGTACCTGAGCCACTTGTTACTTTTACAATATGGATTAGATTAAGCAGCGGGTTCTGACGTTCAGGTGTTTTTTGTGGTTCCAAAACCTCTTTCGGAATAATCGCTCCTACATCTGTTGTTTTAACACCTGTGCGTTTTTGTCCACGAGAGCGGATGAATTCTAGTACTGCGTCACGTTTTTCCAATTTCTGTCCTCCACGTTTTTCTTGACTTGGGTAAGTCGGGGCTTTGCGATTCAATTCTTCAACTTGATTTTGCAAATCTTCGATTTCATTTTCAAGTTGTTCTTTTTCTGCCAATTTTTCATCCAATTCTTTTTGAATGTTTTCCAGGTTCTTTTCAACTGCTGAAACTTCTTCATCATTTCCAGCTTGATCCAATTTCTTCGCTTCAAGTTCAGAACGTTTGTTCAATTCTTTGATTGATTCTTCAAGTTCTACCACTTTTTCTGCTTTGTTGCGCATGCGAGCGCCTAAAATCAATGATTTGTGCATAGGTTAAATTTCTCCTTAATTTCTTTCTTGCGCTTATCCAGCGCTTCACGATTGGCACGCTGTTGACTTTCAAAGTCTTTCTGTCGTGCAGCAATTTCCGTTTGCGGATAGGCTGGGAAAGTACATGGACTCACTTCAAAGATTTCTAATTCTAAGATAGTGTCCAGGTACGAACCATCTGCTTGCTCTTCCGTATTGATTTTGATTGGGATGAAACCAAAGCTACATCCAATCACATCGCCACGCTGAACACGAGCATAGGCCCCAACAGCTTGCGGATCATCTCTATTGATAATGATGTCACCGTACAGACCGATGTCATCAACTCCCAAAATGACCGTTCCATTACCAGTCCGACCAAGCACCAAACTATCATCATGGTTAAATAATGCTCTGATGTCAGCTCCTTTGATGGCTTTTTCAACACCCTCACGCTTAATCACTTCAAAATAACCAGGCCACAGTTCTGTTACTTCATCAAACTTGATAAAGTACCCACTCAAAATCAAATCACCAGTATCAATTTTTTCTCGTGTTTTGAATTGAGCGGTACGATAACTATTCCGTTTCTTCATTCTCTTCCTCACCCCCTTTCAGTTTCTTCTGGTCCCCAAGTCTATCTTGTGGGATATAGTTTTCAAGAGCAAGGAGCTCATCCATGTCAGGATCAGGTGGCATACCAAGCCAATCCCTCCACTCGTTTCGACGCATTGCCATGCTTTTAGTCATCTGTTCAGCGACTGATGACAATTCTGTAATGTCATACGAATAAAGCGAGCGAGCATTCAGTTTAAAATACCGATTGTTTGAAACGAGTAAGTCTCTCGTTAAGGTCTGAGTGATCGTTGTAGCAATGCTCATGATCGTTGTATTGACAAAGTTGTTGTATTCTTCTTTGTCAAAACTACCAACCCCTAAAATAAAAGCTGGCACTCCCAAAAGTCCAGCAACTGTTTTCTTGTCAATTTCAACAGATTCATTGATAGCAATATCTTTCAAACTTAATGGCTTGACCTGTTCAACCTCTAGCAATGCATCAGGAATAATCCACGGCTCACCAGCTTGACTAGTGCTAAGATATTTCTTAGCGACCTGGTCACGTCCCTCTTGTGTTCCTAATTCCCCACTAGAAGAATCAACCTTAACAATTAGGCTAGGAACGTTCTTGCCACTCATAAAACCTTTTTTAATTTGAGTTGCAAGGTTTAAATTCCTAACAATATCCCTCAGAGCAAGTCTGTAGCCAGTCCCTACAAATGGATTGTCTGGATCAGGATTGATTACAAAGTGCACGACTTCGCTTGGGTTGTAGTCAATGCCACGATAATTCACAACATAACCAACATCATCACTCTTGAACGATACTTCACCCATAGAGAATGGTCTCAGGTTCAAAATATAATCATTCACAGGATCATATTCGACATGAAGAACCGAATTGCCGTCACCAAATAACAACAGGTCACGCACAATCTTGAAAATCCAAGTTTTGCGAGTCATGTTGTCGCATGGATTTACATCAATCTTCCGAGCCAATCCGTCTTTTATTCGGATGTCACCTTTGTCAGTATTCTCCATCAAGTGAATGGTCATATTAGATACCATGTCAGCAATCTTGTTGACTGCAGCAATCACATCAGGATTGCGAGCCAGCGGCACATAGCTATCACCGTCGATATAAAGCCCAAAATCTGAATGAGTAATAACATTCGTTCCACTTCGACTCTTACCACGTTTTAAAAACCTATCTAAAAGCCCCATCTTTACTCACCTCCTTTCTAGCGAAAAGTATTTTGGAAAAGTGAATCAAAGTGTTTGTTTCTTACGATATTCTGACTAACATCAACTATTTGTTTATCCCAGTTAACTGTTTCAGCCCTCAAATCTTTCGTATAACTTTGACGAACGATTACTTCTTCCCCGTTTAAAATTACTTTAACTCGCCCTTTATTAATTAGCACATTAATTTCATGTTCTGATAAAACTATTTCATTCATAATTCACCTAATCAAAGAAGCTCATCACATCGCTATTCTTACCAAGATTAGCAAGAGCCTGTATACAAGCAAAGACGCTGGCATCGAACAAGTCAATTCTTGCAGTGCCACCGTCACCGTCTAATTTTTCATATTGCACAGCGTCATCCACCTTTTCAATCGCTCTAACATTGCTCACACAGTATTCGTAAGCGTCAGAATGAAGATAGTAAAACTCTTTATTCTTAACTTTGAACTCAATCCGTCTGAATCCCTCTGATTTCAGATAGAAAAGCTGAGGTTGGTCAATCATCTTGAACCGAGCTTGTTTCATCTTGGTCAGGAACTCACGACCAAACTTCCTATCCATTCCGACAGTAGCAATCTTGAATCCTTTCTCTCTCATCTTGATGAACCATTTAACTATATCGTCATAAAGGACGGTTGGAGTGTTGCTCATGGTCAACCATCCATCAGACTGCCACCCAAAGAGTGGAATTCCGTCATCGTTAGCCTTCTTTTGAGCATTGACACGAGGAAAGAAAGCGTGTGTGATACAAATATCAACGTCTTTCTCACCATCATGATAGACACCATAGAGAGCAGCAGCGGTCAAGTCGTGCATTCTTGATAAGTCAGCACCACCATACCACTGAATAGGTAAGCGTGACAGTTCCTCTAAGGTCCAATCGTATTGACTATCTGAAGCAATGAATTCATCAGGATTGAAATAAGCATTCATAGAGTTTGTGAAAACATTCAAAGTTTTATTAAAAAACTCATTTCTTGTCTGAGGGTCGTTCATAGCTTGTTCTGCTTCTTCTTTCAGAGCCTTGAGCGACACCGTCACACCACATGAAGGATTGGCTTTTTTAAGAACGTTCTCGTCCAGGTAATCTCCTACATCGCCATCTGTGTTTTGGTCAGCTTTGCAGATAAACATGAACAAGGAATCATCCTTGACCAATTGTTTGAGAACCTTTTGACAGTATTTTAGACGGTTAGCAAGAAATCCAGTAGGAATATCACCAGCCGTAGAGATAACAAAAAGCATACTGTTTCGGTATGCTGACATTGTTTTCTTCATAAGTCCGTATTTCTTACTGTTTCTCATCGTGTGAGCTTCGTCCAAGATAATAACATTCCCATTCAAAGAGTCCAAACGGCTCTCATCGTTGGCTAGTGCCTGGATAAAGAAAGAACCCTCACCCCCAAAATTAGCAGTGATAGAGTGTTCTTGGTTATTATCCTTGATACGAATGTTCTTGTCGTTCCATCTTTCCACGTTGAATTTCAAGAATCCAAAGGCTTCCATTGCTTGCTTGACTGAGTTGGCCACGATGTAGCATTTTGAACCGCTATCCGTGTCTAATATCTGATAAGCTAGAGCGATTGCAGCAGTAAACGATGTTTTCCCATTCTTACGAGCGAGCATGATAATCGCTTCTTTGAACCTACGCTCATTTGACCCCTTGTAGTAGAAACCAAACAGATTGACTACTACAAAGTGTTGCCACGGTTGCAAGAGTAATGGCTTGTTACGTATGGATACCGCAAACATATCATCACCCTGCTGATGGACTATCGTGTTCTCGATAAAGTGAACAACGAAATCAACGATTTCCTCATCCATTTCAAACTCGGGATTGTCAAGATCACGAATGAACCTTTCAGCAGCAAGAATATTCTCCTCGCAATGTTCCTCTTTGTGAGAAATGACGTGCTGAGCATACTCTTTCGCTTTGTCAAGATTACCCATTACTAGTCACTCGCTTTTTCTTGATTTCGTTCTTGAACTTCAAGACCTCAGTAAGAACTGACTCGCCTTCTTGCTCTACAATCTCACCGAGCGACTTTGGATTCATCATTAGCTGATTAGAGTAGCTGAGAATGTCTTTTCTCAAAATTTCCATCGCTGTCAAGATTGGAACTTTACGCTCATTCTCTGCACCAGCCTTATTGACGTAGGTGTCTGTTACTGGATAACCCATGTCAGCATAATCTTGAGCAAGTTTCTGATACTGGTATAGCATGCCGGCAAAAATGTCAATGATCATTTCGAACTCTTTCCGATAAGTGCCCAAATCTTTCATCTGCTTGACCACTTTTGACTTAATCGACTTTGCTGTAATTGGTTTAGCCAAAAACTACCTCCTTTCGTCAAAATCGCTTAGTTTTTACCCCCTTTTTGTTTGAAGGCCCCCGACTTGGAAAAAGTTCCCTTCACCGGTACCCTACTGGTCAAAAAAATATTTTTTTAGGTGGGGGGGGTAAAAATAAAAAATCGAAAATTTTAAAAATTCGATTTTTACAAAATTTCATTTTTTTGATTTTTAAAAAAATCCTCAAAATCCTTTTTTCGTTTCTTCTGCCAATATAATCCCTGATTAATTACTTTGTCATTGACTCTATCATGAAACGTGTTATGTTTTTTATTTGTCAATGGCAAACAATTCCATTCAACAAATTCAAGTTCAGGATATTCTGACACAGGGAAAATATGATGGACCATTTCTGCTTGAGTAGAAATTCCATAGCGTAAACTTTCTTGACAAAGATAGTCATGTCTGCGCATTATCCTATCCCGAAACTTCTCCCACTTCTTAGACTTCAAGGTTGGTCTGATAGTTTTGTTATACATCTCAAACCTCCTTTCTCAATACTAAAAGGGACAGGTCAGCGACCTATCCCCTCTCATACAAGAAATCTATGCTACCATAATAAACCTTTTTTTGTGAGACTTCAAGATGTCTTTTGTCTCATTTTTTTTTAAACATTAATGATCATCTGGGAAGTTAAAACGTTTCGAGATGAATTCTATAGTTTGTGGATCTGTATCTATGTTTACTTCTGATTCTGGAATTATAGAAACTTTTGTTTCAGAATCTTCCAGTATTTCTTTTTCCCAATCTACAAGAATGTATGTACAATCTGGTCCGAACTCTTTTGGAATGACATTGTACCCAACTATCTTGAAATTCACTCCTGGATTATTTTTAATGTCTTTGTTCAGTTTGTTAATTGCTCCAGATTCAAACAATATATCACGATATTCTTTAATCATGTCATACTCCTTTTTCTATGTTGTTTTACCTCTCACTTTCACATATCTTATATTTTGTTAAACTCACTCTAAATCTCAAACCCTTACTAATCATAGCTTTTAAAGCGTTTCATTTTTTCAGTTTATGCTTAACTCATTATGTGAAAGTAATATCCAAAAAAAATTAAATGACAAAGTTCCGTAGCGCATCATCAAGCTCTGCTTGCTCAATCCCTATGTATCTAAGAGTTGTTGCTGGTGATGAGTGATTGAACATTTTCTGTAATGTCCCTACGTCTTTTGTCTTGTTGTAATATTTATAGCCGAATGTCTTGCGCATTGTATGTGTGCCAACATTATCAATGCCAAGTTCTTCAGCTGCTTCATGTATGATTTGATAGGCTCGCTCACGAGTGATCGCTTTATTCTGACCTTGCCTACTCTTGAATAAGAAATGATGAAATGGTTTACCCTCAACATATCTCCTCATTTCTTTCTTGAGTTCTTTTGTCATCCGTCTTGTTATCTGCTTGCCAGTCTTCCGTTCTCTCAATTTGATGTGCCAACCTTGAACATCTTTAACTTTCAAGGTAAGTATATCTCCGACTCGCAAACCAGTATTCAGGCCTGTAATGAATAGCATATAATACATCTCATTCCACTCCTTGAGATAATCTTTCATTGCCTGAATGTCGTCATTATCTTTTATCGGTGATACAAATTCCATATTCTACCTCCTTTCCCAAAACAAAAAGCCAGCATTTGCTGACTCTTGATGATGCTTCTGTTGGACAACTTTTTGACTAGAATTAAGGATGGCTCCTCAAGTGTGATATGTGTTTTTGTTTCAGAAGTTCATGCTATCATGATAAACCTTTTTTTGTGAGACTTCAAGATGTCTT